>NZ_JAVDUA010000023.1:0-111752 GCF_031456105.1 Pseudomonas sp. BE134
CACATCCGCCCCGAACTCCAAGTCTTATAACAAGGCGCTGCAAGAGACTGATCGTCTGCGTTTCCTCAGACAAATCGACAGGCCGCTGTTGGCCGATAGCGGAGTCTCCCCACGTCTCGCGGTCGATTCAATACTCAGGTCAGCTGTCGTACTCCCAGGCCCAGAATCAGACTACCGCACAGGCGATCAATCACTTTCCGAGCCTTCTGATACGCCGAGGAAATCCTTGGTTGCGACAAAGCCACCGCAACCAGTCCATACCAGGTCAGCGAAACGACCACCACAACCGCCAGCATTGAGACGAAGGTGCTGACCGAGGGGTGGGCGGGCGCTGCTGCTGAAAAGACGGCGGCGTAGAAGGCTATGGATTTAGGATTGCCGATGTTGGTGACGACACCCTGAAAGAAAGATTTCCGGACGCTGCCAGACGGGCCCTCGCAAGGCCGTAAGGCGGGATGCTTGCCAGCTTTGATGATCAGGCGTACGCCAAACCACATCAGGTACGCCGCACCCATTATCTTCACAACCAGTACCGCCCATGGGAAGGCTGCAAACACAAGGCCTAGGCCTGTGATCGCACAGCCAGACCAGAGCAGGTTCACGGTCACTATACCGGCGACTAAGGCCAGCGCCTCGGCACGTGTCGCGGCTACTGCCTTGTGAACAACGGCGACGAAGTTCGGCCCCGGAACCACTACGCCCGCCAGATAAACCCAGAAAACAGTGAGCACCGCGGAACTGTCGAACATTTCGATCCCTCTTAGCGCTGATCGGTATCAGCGTCTGGTTGAAGATTTCATCACGTTTTTCGCCGCGAGAGCATCAATGCTAGCGAGCGAAGGGGCCGACAGTCAGACACAGATTCCACAATAAACTCCGATACAGTGACCTTTTATGCTAAGTAAGCCCTGCCCGGCGATGAGGCGGTCAGGGATCGCTATGGCCAGGCGAGGAATACTTCGCGATAAGGTCGGATGTGTGCTGCCTCCAGTGTCCGCAATTGGCCGACTGCGCCCCTTCGCGACAGGCAGAAATCGGCCAGAAGCGGCCCTTCTCGACCAGTCAAATCCACATCGACTTAGTGAAAGCAGCCCCTAGCAAAAGCGGTCGCTGAAACAGGGGCGCTGCGATCTCCATATATGGGGCATTACACCCACCTGACCGGGCGTTTATCACCTAATGTGAGGAGTATTTCCCCCACTCTTCTCTCGCTTGAAACACTAAGAAGTGACTTGTTAACCAATTTGAACTTTTTTCTCCACCCTGTTGGCATGGCTCAGTCGTTGCTTCACCCCTGGTACCTGCAACAGATGTCGTCCCGGATATTGTGTAGATGGCGGGGCTTGCCTGATTCGGTATGACGCGAGGGGTGAAAAGTGAAGCGAGCGACACCACCATGTGGCTCTATCGCCTTACTGCTCTGGTCAAGCCCGCCCTGTACGATGCTCATTCCCCTGACCACCTCCAGCGCCGTGGCGCTGGATGATTTCGGCTCACCACCACCGACGCCCCCCCTCGGCATTTACCAATCCGCCGGCCGAATTCAAGGCCACGCTGGATGTTCGCCCTGATCCGCACGCGGTTCATCCTTCTAGTGACCCTGATGTACACCTTCCAGAGCTATTACGTGTTCCGCGGAAAAGGGAGAGTTGGTGATGGCTACTACGAGTAAGTCAATTGCTCTAATCACGAAAAGGCCGATACGCCTTTACAAGCAGCTCGCTGAGCTGTGCCTATTGTTTATTGTGTTGCTGATGATGTTGGCGTTGTCCGCTGTGCTGGTGATGGAGTTTACACTTGGGGCGCTCTGAACCGTCGGCGCCGATGGCGATCGATCCTGACTAGGCCAAGCCGTTCAAATATTGGCACGAAGCTGCGGGGCAGCGCCGGTTACTGGCTTATCGGCCTGCACGCGGCGGCGGGTTTATCCCATCACTAATACCTGGACGACAAAACCTTAATGTGCCTGGCTGTCTCACCTGATTTCTCCAAAAATCGTATGTGTCCAGAAAATCACATCCCCCGCCTCCCTCATAAAAATCTCGACGGTCTTTGGACCAACCCCATCAAACGCTAAAAGACGTTTTTCAAACTCCCGACGATCAGCACTCACCTCCACAATGTTGCGCATCTTTCCCGCGTACTCGTTATTGAGCTTATGAGCCAATGTCAATAAACGAGATGCCGTGCTCTCGTCATACCGCACGTAATGAGCCTCACCCAGCATTGCAACCAGTTCGCGATGCGTGCACCGGGCAAGTTTTCGTGGCGTATCACGTTGGTGTTTTTCGACGATCACTTGGTAAGCCTTTGCGGCAATCGCTCCTTGAATTCGTTTGCCCATCAGAAAGCTGGCGACCAACCACTTGAACAAGCCCTCTTCGTTTGGGTCATCGAGGCTTATTTGCAGATCACTGGCGCTGATAATCACTCAATTCACCAGTAGCGCTTCGTGTATCTCAATGGAAGGAATTGCAACTTCTCTGCGCCGGTTATCCAGCCATCCCCTGGTTTTTGCCACATCGAAAATCAGCCCCTGATCAATCAAGGCCAAGATGAGTTGGTCAGACACGCGGTAGCGGCCACACTCCGGACAATCCCTCTCTTCCCAAGGTCCCTGACATTCAATGCGCTGCGCGACACCGACACAGATCAGACAATTCATTGAGATCACCCGTTTGTAGTTGTGTGGACAGCTACCACGCTTAGCGAGCTGCGCCGACTCTTGCGGAGCCGGCGCAGGCGTTGGGTTTCAACTTCAAGCGGCCGGTTTGAGCACAACTTTCGTCCAGCCATTGTCACGGGCGTCGAAGTGCTTATAGGCTTCAGGCCCTTCAGCCAGTTTCAGCCGATGGGAGATGATCTGCGCGGGGTTGGCACGATCGTGGTGGATGAGTTCAGCCAGGCGGCGGTTGTAGACTTTGACGTTGGCTTGCCCGGTTCGGATCTGCTGCCCCTTGAACCAGAAAGCGCCAAAGTCGAAGGCCATTTTGCCTTGCTTCGCGAGGTCACTTTTGGCACCCGGGTCTTCCGGCACAAATACACCGACGACACCGATCCCACCGGTAGCCTTGGTCGATGCGACGAGGTTGTTCATGGTCAAATGATTGGCTTCGTGGCCATGACGGTCGCAGCACTGATAGCCCACGCATTCGCAACCGCGATCCGTGCCCTTGCCATGAGTCAGGTTGAGAATCTGGTCCACCGCTTCCTGCTCCAGCGAGTTGATGGGCGTGGCGCCCATCTGGGCAGCCAGCTTCAATCGGTCAGGTTGGTTGTCGACCACGAATACCTGGGAGGCGCCTTTGATCATTGCCGAGTGTGCGGCCATCAGGCCGACCGGGCCGGCCCCATAAATGGCGATGCTTTCACCTGGCAAAAGACCGGCAAGTTCCGTGGCGTGCCAACCCGTTGGGAAAATATCGGAGAGCATGACGTAGTCGTCTTCACGCTCTTGCGCGTCCTCGGGCAACACCAGGCAGTTGAAGTCTGCGTAAGGCACGCGGAGCAATTCAGCTTGGCCACCTTCATAGGGGCCCATCTCTGCAAAGCCATAAGCAGCTCCTGCGCTACCGGGGTTGGTTGTCAGGCAAAAACCGGTCAGGCCCTTCTCGCAGTTTTCGCAGAAGCCGCAGCCGATGTTGAACGGCAGGCAAACGCGATCCCCCACTTTGACTCGGTCGACGCCCGCGCCGACCTCGATGACCTCACCGAGGTTCTCGTGTCCAAATACACGTCCTGTCTCCATGGATGTACGTCCTTCGTACATGTGCAGGTCTGAACCGCAGATGTTGGTCGTGGTAATTCGAACCAGAACGTCTGTGGGTTTTTCTATTTTGGCATCAGGGACATTTTGCACGCTCACGTCACGCGGGCCGTTATAAACGATGGCTTTCATGTGGTTCTCCCATTAGCAAAACGAACGAAAAATTCGTCTGCTCAGACTTATCTGTCAGGAAGAAATGAACGTACGTTCAAACAATTGATGAGGGAGAGTGACGAGCGGTAAATCGACAGATACCGCGTCGAAAATACTGAATTATTTGCAACGCCAGGCCTCTCTTTTTCGAGGGCGTCGAATGAACGATGTAGAACAAGTCTTTCCTGCGCCATACGCAGCCACTCAAGGAGCAACGCCAGCACTCACTGGCGGGTTGAGTGTGGGCAGTCCAAGTGAAGCGCCGAGGGCGGTCAAATAGTCGCCAAACCCGCCGCGACACTTGAAATCCCGGCGGGCGCTGGTGACCACCGGGTTCGTCGCCGTCCAGACAATACGAGCGCCCACCCTCTCAAGATCAGCGATCAGGTGGACGTCTTCGTGTGCGGCAAGATGCTGAAATCCTCCGGCGTTCCGGTAGGCCTCGGCGCTCAGTCCGAGATTGGCTCCGTGGATATGGCGATGGTTTTCGATGAACTGGTACAACTCAAGATACTTGGAACGCACCAGGTCACCATGTTCCGTCCAGCTATCGACTTCCACCGTTCCACATACCGCATCAGCTTTGAACTCAATCTGGCGAGCAAGCCAATCGTGCGGAACGACCGTATCGGCATCTGTGAACGCAAGCCACTGCGCTCCGGCATTGAGTAAAGCCTCTGCGCCAGTGGCTCTGGCCTTCCCCACGTTCCGAAAAGACACGTCCAGTTTCGCTACACCTTGCCCCGCAACCAATTGACCGGTGTTATCCGAGCAATCGTCCTGAACGACAAGAACCGAGACTTGTTGGCCTGTAAGACCAGGATGCCTGGCGGCGATCAAGATGGACGCCAGGCAGGCGGTGATGTGCCTTTGTTCGTTATGAGCAGGAATCACAACACCGATCATTGGCGTTCTCTCGTTCTAGTGAAGTGTGAGGTCTCCAGCTATCGACCCTGCGCTTCAACAGAAGGTTTTAAAAACATGGCAGTTGAACAATGAGAGCTCGGGACGGGTCAACACAGGATTGCTTATGCCGCATGGGAAGTTTTTACAAACGCCTGTTCTTCCACTTCCCCTTGATCCACCGTGATGACAATTTGGCCGTACCTATCGACGATGCACCCTGCTCGAAGAATCAGGCATAGTCTTTGATCAAACTTTCTTTCGGTTCCATGGCCAATGACGAGTCCAGACATCGCTTCAGACGTTAATGCCATACGCAGCATCGATGCTGTGCCTGTCATTCTGAGCATGGTCAAACATCTGACCGGGATGCGCTTCGCCGCTGTCGCGCGCGTCACCGAAACCAAATGGGTGGCTTGCGCAGTCGACGACTCTATCGAATTTGGGCTGCAACCCGGCGGGGAGTTGGTATTGGAGTCAACGATTTGCCATGAAATCCGCCAGCACAAAACTCCGGTTATCTTCGGTCACGCTAGCGCACACCCCATTTTCTCAAAGCATCACACCCCTAAAACCTATGGATTGGAGAGCTATATCTCGATCCCGATCGTCAAAGCCAATGGTGATTTTTTTGGTACGTTGTGCGCCATCGATTCGGTGCCCGCCAACCTCGACGAACCCGCTATCGCCAAGACACTCACGCTTTTTGCTCAGTTGATTGCAATGAGTCTCGACGCGCAAAACAATCTGGACGCGACAAAAGCAGCGCTGGTGGATGCCAATGAAAGCGGTCGATTGCGCGAGCAATTCATCGCGGTACTGGGTCACGATTTACGCACACCGCTTAACGCAATCCGAATGAGTACCGATCTGTTAGGCACCAAAACAACCGAAAAACGCTCACTGGGTTTGATTTCTGCGATTCATAAAAGCACGGCACGTATGGGCGCGCTGATAGAAAACGTGTTGGATTTTGCGCGGGGACGGATGGGCGATGGTATTCCAGTTAAAAGACAGTTGGTCGACGATCTGGAAAAAACGCTGCAATTGACCCTCGATGAAGTACAAGCATCACACCCTCACGCCATTTTTTCTCACACCCTGCAGGTTCCTCCTGGCATTTATTGCGATGCTTTACGCATCAGCCAATTGCTATCCAACCTGCTGGGCAACGCTGTAACGCATGGAGCAGTTGCAACGCCCATCAGCGTCAATGCTTACACGGATGAAGACGAGCTTGTGATATCGGTTGCCAACCAGGGCGCGCCAATCCCCTCGGAGCTAATGCCATTGCTGTTTGAGCCGTTTACTCGCTCAGAAGCAGGGCAACGTGGCGAAGGTCTGGGCCTGGGCCTTTACATCGCATCGCAAATCGCCACCGCGCACAAAGGCACCTTGAGCGTTTCCTCAACGCCGCAAGCAGGGACATGTTTTATCGCCAGGTTTCCTGCTGTTTTCAAATGGACGTAACTGGCTCGTGCGTTGCTGGTCGCTGCACAGGCATTAGCTCGATTGATCGGCCACCTTGATCCGGGTGAGCCCTACCCGCTCAGCCTGCTCTAAAATCTGCTCTGGCGTCGCGTCCGCAGTGGGCATGATCAAGCTGTTCTCTCCATCCCCGAAATGCAGCTGGAGCAAATGCATCGCCGCTTCATGCAGGGGCAACTGAGCCTGCTTGAGTTCAAACAGATGTGTGCGGGGCTCGCCGTTGAACAGGTATTCCAGGAGGTATTTGTGCATGGTGGGGATCCTTGTGATGGGAAAAAGTAGCTGCCTGATGACAAGCTTCAATAACCGGGTGGAACCCGGCTGACTGGCGCCTTTGTAAATC
Source organism: Pseudomonas sp. BE134 (assembly GCF_031456105.1). Lineage (NCBI taxonomy): Bacteria > Pseudomonadati > Pseudomonadota > Gammaproteobacteria > Pseudomonadales > Pseudomonadaceae > Pseudomonas > Pseudomonas sp. BE134. The sequence continues at coordinate 6,654 of NZ_JAVDUA010000023.1, forward strand.
TCCGTGTGGCCCCTCAATCCCCAGCCTGCGACAAAGGCCTGGCCACCTGCTCCAACGCTTGACGCTCCGCAGCCACTCCCCAAACCGCTTGCACCCCCGCCGCTACGCACATTAGCGCGGCGCCTATCAGATAACCGATCAACAGACTGCTGCGCTGCTGGGTCTGGATCAGTTGGCCAAACAGCGTCGGTCCGATGATGCCGCCCAAGCCAGTGCCAAACGCGTAAAACACAGCGATGGCCAAGGCGCGGATTTCCAGTGGGAAGGTTTCTGCCACCGTCAGGTAGGCCGAGCTGGCTGCTGCCGACGCGAAAAAGAAGATCACCATCCACGCCGCCGCTTGCTGGGTCACATCCAGCCAACTCTGCTGGAAAGCATAGCCACTGAGCGCCAGCAAAATCCCGGACGTCGCGTAGGTGAAGCTGATCATCACCCGCCGGCCGATCACGTCAAACAGGCGTCCCAACAGCAGCGGCCCGCAGAAATTGCCCAGTGCCAAGGGCAATACATACCAACCGACCTGCTCGGCCGGCACCTGGTAAAAATCGGTGAGCACCAGCGCGTAAGTGAAGAAGATCGCGTTGTAAAAGAAGGCCTGCGCGGCCATCAGCGTCATCCCCACCAGCGCCCTGCGCCTGAACCTTATGAATAAGGTATGGAAGATTTCCGCCAGCGGCGTATGGTCCCGCGCGTGCAGGCGCATCGGTTGGCAGGTCACGGCCGGCAGTTCATGACCTTGTTCGCGCAGACGCGCTTCGATGTCTTCGACGATGCGTTGCGCCTCATCGTGCTGACCGTGGATCAGCAACCAGCGCGGGCTTTCCGGCAGCCACAGGCGCATCACCAGAATCAACAGCCCCAGCGCTGCGCCGATGCCGAAACACAGACGCCAACCCAGATCGCCGCCGACCACGTGCGGGTCCAGCAGGACGATGGCCCCGCCGGCGCCAAGCGCTGCGCCTAACCAGAAAGTGCCGTTGATGGTCAGGTCGACCCAGCCGCGATAGCGTGCCGGAGTGAACTCCTGAATGGTCGAATTGATCGCCGTGTATTCGCCGCCGATGCCCATGCCCGTGAGGAAGCGGAACAGCAGGAAGCTTTCCAGGTTAAAGGAAAACGCCGTCGCCGCCGTGGCGCCGACATACAGCCATAACGTAATGAAGAACAACCTGCGCCGCCCCAGCCGATCGGTCAGCCAGCCGAACACCAAGGCACCCACCACTGCCCCGGCGATGTAGACGCCGCCGGCCAGGCCAATATCGAAGTTGCTCATGCGCAGGTCAGGGCTGTTTTTCAGCGCGCCGGACACCGAGCCGGCCAGCGTCACTTCCAGGCCATCGAGCAACCAGGTGATGCCGAGCGCGACCACCAGCAGCGAATGAAAACGGCCCCACGGCAAGCGGTCCAGGCGCGCTGGAAGATCGGTTTCGAATATCGCGCCGGGGTTGCGGCTATAGAGCTGTTGGTGGGTCATCGCCACTTCATTGTTATGTGCAGGGCTTTGAGAGTTAGGAGTTAGGGCCGGGAACGGGAGTTCAATTCCCCTGCCCTCGTTACGTGGATTGCTTCTCGACTTTATGCGATTAAACAGGTTTCAGGCCGCGTGTTTAAAGACACGCTGTGTAACGTCCTAACGGCTACAACGCCTTGCGCCATCGCCTACGGGTAAGACAGAATCCGCCGGCTTGTGCGGCTGCGGGGTGGGCTATATCGTTTTCCGGTCACTGAAAAACAGTGATCGGGTTTGGTAGCCCGCTTCGAAACAGTCGCATGACGACACCTTTTGCAGTCTCTTTTTTGGGACTCAGCTTTATGGTGGTCATGCGTGGGGCTCCATTGTGAGCGCCGGGTTTCCTGTTTCGACCGGTCTACCAACCCACGCATGGTCGCCACCCATCGTTTGGTAGCGAGGGTGATGGCTCCTCTTTGTTATTCGAAACAGGATTCATCTATGTGCAAACCAACACCCACCCACCGGACACCGATCCGGCATCGCCCTACGAATCGCTCGATTCCAAAAATTTCCACGAAGCGGCCGAACGCGCACTCGACCATTACCTCAACCCGAGCGCCCAAATCATGTCCAGCACCCACGAACCCGAACCGATGTTCCTCGCCAACCCCAAGTACGACACCGAATCCCTGCTGGCCAACGCCAGCGAATCACTGGGCTCGGCGACCACGATGCTCAGTAATTTTGCGGCGTTGTTGGAGAATTCGCACCGCAAGACGCTGCTGGGGATTACGCAGGTGGTGATGTTGGGGGAATTGGCGGTGAATCAGGCGTTGGATAAGGTTGAGTTGAAGGAGTAAATGCGGGCCTCTGTGGCGGGGTACTGGTTCTTCGCCACAGAGGGGGACGTAGTGAAATCACCGGGTAGTTTTGCGCGGGTTTTGCGCAGACACAAAAAAGCCGATCTACCTGATCGGCTTAAGTGTCTGATTTTAATCAGAAAATATGGTCGGGACGGAGTGATTCGAACACTCGACCCCTAGCACCCCATGCCATTATTTTACGGATCTCAGTGGACGAATAGAGACGTCAAAAGATGGCTCACACCTAGATAAATAAAGGGCTTCAGACTATAGTTCACGTCTATGAAGATCCATGAATGCCTACCGACAGCCGGCGATTCTGTTTACCCCTTTGTTTACCCCTGAGACCAGCATGACCAGATACCCCAAAGCCGGCAAAGGCGGAGAGTGGAAAGTAAAAGAACTGCAAGCTATCCCTGCTGACTGGAAAGGCGACACCATCAGCGACGGAGGTGGGCTATCCGGCGAGGTACGCGTAAAAGCAGACGGCTCTATCAGCATCCGCTTTAAATACGCATTCCGCTGGAATGGGAAGGTAGCGTGGCATCAGTGCGGTACGTTCCCTGACACCGGGATCGCCAACATCCGTACCGAACGCGACCGGGCACGCCAGAAAGTGGCCGAAGGCATCAACCCTTCCGTCGAGAAGAAGGCGAACAGGATCAAAGAGCAAGCAGCCAACGAGGCTGTCATTGCTGAGGCCGAACGCAAGGCCACTGAGAATTTGACGGTGGCCGACCTCTTCGACGAGTGGCTAAAAGATGGTGTAGCCAGACAGGATGGTAATGCAGAGCTGAGGCGCAGCTTCGGTAAGAACGTGCTGCCCTTCATTGGCGAGATAGCGTTGCGAGATTTGACAGAGAAGGATTTGCTCACAGTGCTACGAGCTTTACGAGCACGCGGCCTGAACCGGGGCGTGGTCATCCTGAACAATGACATGGGTCAGATGCTGCGCTGGGCGGAAAAGCGGAAGCCATGGCGCGGCTTGATGGTGGACGGCAACCCCGCTGACTTGGTGGAAGTGGAAAAACTGCTCGACCACGACTATCAGGAACAGCGCGACCGGGTACTGTCTGCTGATGAAATAAGGGAGTTGCGCGACATTTTCGAGCGTATGGAATGCGACTATGCCGCCCTGCCGGCTGGTCAAAAGTATTCCGGCGTGCGACCCCTGGAACGAAAAGCCCAGCTCGCATTGTGGATATGTCTGAGCACCCTCTGCCGCATTGGAGAATTATTAAAAGGTGAGTGGCAACACGTCGATCTAGAAAATGGCACGTGGCTCCTCCCAGCCGAAAACACCAAAGGGCGCCGGGGCAAGCGGCAAGACCACCATATCTTTCTTTCCGCCTTCGCACTGCGTCAGTTCAAGGAGTTGCATGCCCTGACCGGCGAGTCCTCGTACCTGTTCCCCGCCACCAACAACACCGGTCATGTTGACCTCAAAAGCATTTCCAAACGTGTGGGCGACCGGCAAGAGAAATTCAAGAACCGTAGCAAGCCACTATCCGGCCGCCGGCATGACAACACGCTGGTGTTGAACCATGGCACCAAAGGTGGATGGACGCCGCACGACTTGCGCCGCACGGGTGCGACAATGATGCAGGAGCTTGGCGTTACCTTGGATATTATCGACCGCTGTCAAAATCACCTAATGGGGGGCTCCAAAGTACGCCGTCATTATCTGCATCACGACTATGCCAACGAAAAGCGAAACGCCTGGTGTTTACTTGGGGAACGGTTAGAAATCCTGACCAATACTGATGCCGAAAACGTGGTGCCAATCAAGCGGGCCTTACCACGTAACGATTAATCTTTCAAGTCCACCCCCTACCTGCATGCCCGGATCCAAGCATTTCCAAGGCCAGCTACTACGCTTTAAGCAGCAGCCGAGGAGCCTTGAAATGTCCGAGCCAAATAGCCTTGAGAAATGGCGAGATAGACATCGTCCCAAGTTGGAAAATGTCCTTGCGAACGCCCGTGCAAAAACCCTAACCGAAGAGGACATCCAATGGGCCTTGGAGGCGGTCAGAAGAGTGCTAGAGCCAGGAAAACCCGGCCGGCCTCGAAAAAAGCTTCATGACTTGAGGAGCGACACTAACCTCGAAGCGGCTGTGCTTGAGGTTGAGACACTCCACAGCCAAGGCGAGTCGTATGAAACTGCGCGTGAACAAGTTGGTAGACAGCGAGGATACAGCCCGAGCCACTTGGAAAAGCGTGCCGTGATGGCACAAATCCCCATGCTCCTTGCCGTCGCTTTTGGGCCAATTTCCGATATATCCATGCGTCTACAACGGCTTGCCCCGAGACTCACCCAACGATCCTCAGACGAGTAACACGAAATCCCCCCCAATTTTGTACGTCGTCAAATCCCAATATGTGGCATTGAATACATAGCGAACCCTCTATAGAGCACCACTCAGTGCCAAGGAGTTTGCTATGGACGTCGGCAACAAAAGCAGGAAAACCATCAAGGGCAGCAGTGTCGCGGTACTGGAGGCTGAAGAGCAGCGCACCGTAGGCGGCGACCGCAAAGTCGAGCTTAAGGTCAACGACTATTTGCAGGTTGCCAGCAGCAGTCATACTCGTGTCGCACAAACCGTTGTGGTCGAGGCGGGCCAGCAGGTGCACCTCAAGGAAGGAGCACATGTGATCCTTGATGCGGGGGCCGGCCTCACCTTGAAAGGCGATGCTCAGCATATCGTGATCGGCCTAGGGGGGATTTTCAGCAGCGTGCCGATTGTTCAGGGAGGCGCGCCCGTGACGGATGATCCCGCCCCATCCTCATCAACCACCAACCCCCGTCGCATCCTGCGCCTACCTGAAGTGATGGCTACCGTGGGCTTCGGGCGCGCCCACATCTACAACCTGATGGCCGAGGGGAAATTTCCGAAAGCGAAGCGCATCAGTTTGAGGGCGGTCGGCTGGGACTCTCGGCTAATTGATGAGTTCGTTGCGCAACAACTGGAGGGCTGAAAAATGCCTTACCAGAAACGACAAAGCCCGGCTGCAACCGGGCTCTATCAAAAACACACTAAACACCCCCAAATTACCACTACTGGCGACGACTGCCCAGTCAATGCATTTTGGAATGCAATGACAGATGTATTTGGGCGAGAAATTCCCCCTCCGCTAGCTGATGGGAAGCCTCATCGCTTCCATGTACCTGGCGACCGTTCCGGCACCCGCAATGGCTGGTATGTGTTGCACATAGGTATCATCGCCTGGGGCCGCTTCGGCACTTGGAAAGCCGATGAGATTCATCGCTGGAACAGCCGAGCACCTGCGAACCCGCTGGAGAGACACCTAATTCGCCAGCAGCACATGCATGCAAAACTGCTGCACGAGGCCAAACTGCACCGGTGCCAAGAACAAGCTGCTGAGAAGGCCAACCGTTGGTGGCGGCAGGCACGCCATGCTACCCCAAACCATCCCTATCTGATCCGGAAAGGCATCAAGCCGCATAACGCTCGTCAGCGTGGGAGCGAATTGCTAATTCCGCTGTACTTCGAAGGCAATCTGGTCAGCTTGCAGCGCATCAAACCGAATGGCGAAAAGCGATTCCTTCGTGGCGGCATGGTTAAGGGCTGCTACTCGCCCCTCGGCAAAGTAACCCCTGGAGAGCCTCTATACATCTGCGAAGGTTGGGCAACTGGAGTGACTATCCACGAGGAGACCGGGCACGCAGTAGCCTGCGCGATGGATTGCGGGAACCTGCTGGCCGTGGGCGAGCACTTACGCCAGCGCTATCCCGAAGCTGTGCTGATCTTTGCTGGCGACGACGACCGCAAGACTGAAGGCAATCCTGGCAGGATGGCAGCAACCAAGGCCGCCGCCGCGCTCGGCTGCAAACTGATGTTTCCTGACTGGCCGGACGATGCCCCCCCGGAGTTGACCGACTTCAACGATTTTCGGCAATGGAGAGCGGATAAATGAATCAGGAGAAAAAAACTGTCTCATCGCTCAAAAAAATGATTGAAGAACCGCTGGAATATCACACGAACGGGAGTGAGTTCCCATCTATCGACGATTTTCCACCTAGTGAGTATCACGTTAGTTTCGACCGGTCGCTCAATCCGGCGGACCAGGCCATTGAGGAACTGAATCGTAACCATGCATTAGTTCTTGTAGGCCCCAAGGCACTTGTATTGCGCGAGACGACTGGATGTAGAGGGCAACACGAAATTCAATTTTTAAGCATGGCCGATATGAGGACGTATTTTGCAAATTTCCGTGTCCCCATTGGAGCCGATGGTAATAAAAAAATGGCGCAAGTAGCTGACCTGTGGCTGAAATCGGCCCACCGCCGAACGTATGCAGGTGTCACCTTTGCGCCAAACGAACAGGTACCAGAGCATTTCTACAATCTGTGGCAAGGCTATACCGTACAACCGCTTGAAGCGTCACTATTGGGGTGCGGTCTGAAGTGCCGCCGCCTGCTCAGCCATATGAAATACAATCTCTGTCGTGGCAGTCGCGAACTGTTCCGTTATCTGCTGGCATGGCTGGCCGATATGTTCAACAACCCAAACGTTAAACCTGGAGTAGCCTTGGTGATGCGCGGACCGCGTGGCACCGGTAAATCTAAGCTGGGCGAAACAGTGCGCTATCTGCTCGGCAGGCATGCGATAAAGATTTCACATTCACGGCACTTGGTAGGCAATTTCAACCGGCATCTCGCAGACAAGTTGCTAATAGTGGCTGAGGAGTCGTTCTGGAGCGGAGATCGTGCAGCAATTGGACCACTGCAAGACCTCATAACGTCCGAAACACAGATCATCGAGGCGAAAGGCGTTGACCCAATCGAAATGCCAAGCGTAAGCCGCATCATGCTCATCACAAACGACGATTGGGCCGTGCCGGCGGCTTCCGACGAACGTCGATACTTCGTATTGGACGTGGGAGATCGGCGGGCGCAAGACCATGCCTATTTCGCGGCAATAGACAACCAAATGAAATCGCACAGCGGACTCGGATATCGGGCATTGCTTGGGCTGCTGCTGCTGCGTTTCGACTTGTCCAGCGTGAACTTACGTGCAGTACCGGAGACACCCGGCCTTAAAAACCAACGAATGCACAGCCTATCCCCTGTCAGTACTTTCCTCCTCGACTCCTTGCTGGGGCAGCATCTCGCCGGAGTCGATTGGATGCCTGGCGCCGCTGTGAAGAAGGAAATCGTTTACAAGGCTTTTATTGAGCATGCGCGAAGTCGGGGTAAAATCCACCTGCCTGGCGAAAGCGCATTCAGCCAGGAGATAATCAAAAGCCTTGGCGTCAAAACGAGGCGGGGTAAGCGACCCGCACGCCCCCGGATGTGGCTTCTCCCACGATGGGAAGATGCGGCCCGTTGCTTTGAGAAGGCGCATAAGGTCGAGGTATTTGCTCAGTGCTCCGATTGGAAGCGAATAGACGAATGAAAACGACTTGGCGCGTGTCCACTCTGAGGCCAACTCCAACCACGCAAAACTTTGTCCGAGAGGCATTGGTCCAAGTGGCCCAGGTGGACCACGCCAAATGCCTCCTCTTGCGATTCTGCGATTAGAGCAGACGAATTGGCAGGAAAATTACTTTGATTAATTTCTTACTTGGACCACTTGGACCACTTGGGTCACCTCAGCAAACTCGGACGCTAAAGGGTCCACGCTGATTTTATAACCTGGACCACCACCCACATGAGGCACGTCACCTACGTGCCACTACCCCCCCCCGGTAAGGGTCCTTCCATCGAAACCAGCTACGCGGGTAATTCGAAGCCCGATATTCGCCGAGTCCGTAGCGCAAAACTAGTGACCAGTATCGGAGAAAATGTATGTCTGAATTAAATTCGAAGCATCGCCTTGGAATGTAGAGGTGGTACTAAACGCGAAGGTTTCCAACCCGGTCTGTATGAAAACGGATGCACCCTTTTGAAATCTGCGTTGTACGTAAAATCTGCATGTGTTGATTAATCATCTGCCTGAAATTTGCGCACGAGCGCGATTGTGCTTCTGCTTCTTCTTGTCAGACCTGCTCTAAAATATTTTCACATAGCCTGCGATCGATTGCTGTTCTTCGCGACAGGCAAAAAACAGCCAAAAGCGGTCGTTTTAGCCAGCGGAGCATTCGACGTACCGCTACTTCTGAATCCCCTTCTACTTCCGCTATTTTCCCTTCGATCGGTAGCCGATGGTCAGGACTGAAAAAAGGGGGCAGAGGCGTCTATACCGGAGCTCCAAAGACCTTATGCGCGCTTGATTCCAAGCAAATGACCAGGCATGCAAGCGATCAAAAGCCAACACCCTAGAATAATCAAAACGCCGACTGTAAATAAGCCGGCACTCAAGCTACCCGTTTCTGTTTTAATCCAACCCAGCAAAGCAGCGGCACCGAAGCCTGCGACCCCTGCGCCGACACTGCTAATAAAGGCGATCCCGGTTGCTGCTGTATTCTTGCCAAGATAAGTGGGCGGGATAGCCCAGAAAATTGACGAGGCCGAGTACACGCCTGCCGTAGCCAGGCACAACATCACAACGGTTACCGTCGCACCGAGATCAGGCAGGCTGAGCACGAAAAAGGCAACCGCCGCCGCCAGGGACGGCACTACCACATGCCAACGACGCTCCAACATGCGATCGGAGTTGAGGCCAACCAAATACATTACGATAGTTGCCGTTGCAAACGGGAGCATCATCAAAAAGCCGACTTGCTTGAGATCAGTAACCCCGGCGCTTTTAATAATCGACGGCCCCCAGATGCTGATCACTCCAGAACCTGCGCAAACTGCACAATAAACCAGGGCCAAAAGATAAACACGCGTATCGCGCAAGGCGCTAAACAAACCGGAATGCCCAGTGTGAGCCTTGGCCGCCTGATCGTTTTCCAGATCCTGACGTATCATCTCTTTTTCGGCCGGCGATAACCATTTGGCTTTTTGCGGTGAATCGTCGAGTACCCAATACACTGTCAGACCGAGCAACACCGCCGGAATTGCTTCGATGATAAACAGCGCCTGCCAGCCACGCAGACCGAGCAGCCCATCAGCCTCGTGCATAATCCAACCGGACACCAGGCCCCCAAGCAAACCAGCGGTGGCTACCGCCATTAACAGGATTGAGCTGATGCGTCCGCGCCGCGCTGCCGGGAACCAGTAGCTGAGGTACAAAACAACACCGGGGAAGAAGCCGGCTTCGGCGGCACCGAGGACAAAGCGAGCTACATACAGTTGCATTGGCGTAGTTACCAGACACGTCATTCCTGAAGCGATACCCCAGATGATCATGATGCGGGTAAGCGTTGCACGTGCTCCGATCTTTTGCAGATACAAATTGCTTGGCACTTCGAACAATAAGTAGCTGATATAAAAGAGACCGGCGCCCAAGCCATACACCGCGTCAGAGAAACCCAAATCTTGAGTAAACTGCAACTTGGCATAGCCGATATTTGCGCGATCGATATAGTTGACGACATAACAAATAAAAAGGAACGGCAGAAGCCGGATAGTGACTTTGCGGTACACGCGATCGGCATTCACAAACTCAAGAGGTGCAGCAGCGGTCAATACAGTCATGCAAAAACCTCGATAGGATATTATTATTGTGGCTATCGTGAGTGAACTCGCTCAAACGACTTGAAGTTACGACATATAAATCAAAGCACGCAGCGCTCGAGCTGTGGCGAATGCCTACCAGCGATGTTTCATAACCAAAGACCCTGGCTATTGGACTCAAGTGCCATTCTGACTTGTTCGGTATGTTCGCCACGCGTCGGTATTGTTCCCGGCATGACTACCTGACCATCGAAGCGCGGTGCAGGGTGAGCCTGCAACATGCCGTCGCGCTCGAAGTACACATCCCTATGGACCATGTGAGGATGTCCGGATGACTCCTGCGGGCTGAGCACAGGAGCGAAGCACACGTCTGTCCCCTCGAGCAGTTCGCTCCACAGCTCGCGTGTACGGCTGCTGAAGATTGTCTCGAACGCCGAACGCATTTCTCCCCAACGACTCATGTCCCATTGCCGGATAAAGCGAGGGTCGTCGACCAGCTCCAGCTTTTCCAGGAGTAGCGCATAAAACTGTGGCTCCATGGCCCCCAGGGAAATGTAATGGCCATCCGCGCAACGGTAAGTGCCATAGAAATGGGAGCTGTCATGCATGCTCTTGCCCCGCTGCTCCTGAATTCCGCCACGGGGTGCCATCGACATCAACAACTGCATCATGTGCGCCGAACCATCGACGATGGCGGCATCGACCACGGTGCCTTTACCCGTAGTGCGCGCATTGAGGATGCCCGCCAGCAGACCGATTGTGAGATAAAGGGCCCCACCGCCAATGTCGCCGATGAGTGTGATGGGCGAAGACGGCGCTTCGCCCTCAGTCCCGCAGTAATACATCGCCCCTGACAGCGAGATGTAGTTGTTGTCATGACCTGCCGCCTGAGCCATCGGGCCATTCTGACCCCAGCCCGTCATGCGCCCGTAAACCAGCTTCGGATTACGTGCCAGCAGAACCTCTGGCCCCAACCCGAGACGTTCCATCACACCCGGGCGCATGCCTTCGATCAGCGCGTCCGCGCTTTCGATCAGCTTCAGTACGGTCTCGCGCCCCTCAGGTGTTTTCAGGTCGGCTACCACGGAGCGCTTTCCACGATTCATCGCGCTTTTAGAAGCGTTCTTCTCGCCTGTAACAGAGACAGCTTCGCCACGTTCAACAGCGATGACTTGCGCCCCCAGATCGGCCAGATGCATGGCACAAAACGGCCCGGGACCGATGCCGCAGATTTCTACGATTTTGATGTCACCAAGCATGGCTATCCTCTTTTCATCCGGTTGTACATTGCCGGTCAGGGCCAGGGCATTACCGCGTCTGCGCGCAACCCCGCCCGACCATTCACCCGACACTCACTGGTCGAAGACAATCACCGAACGCGCCAGCTCGCCGCGACGCATCTCGTCGAAGGCGATATTGATGTCTTCGAGTTTGATGCGCTGCGAGATCATCTCGTCGAGTTTGAGTCGACCCTGCATATAGAAATCGGTCAGGCTCGGTAGATCGACCGGAAAACGGTTCGAACCCATGATTGACCCTTGAATGCGGCGGGCCTGCAGAAGCTGGAAAGGATCGATCTCAAGCTTGGTGCCCGGTTTCATCATGCCGATGATCGTCGCGCAGCCACCACGTTTGAGCATGCCGAATGCCTGCTCGGCCGTCTGCTTGAGGCCGATACACTCGAATGAGTGGTCGACGCCGCCTCTGGTCAGCTCGATGACCTGTTGAACCGTATCGCCATTCTTCGCATTGATGACATCGGTGGCGCCAAACTGCCTGGCCAGTTCCAGCTTCGAATCGAGCATGTCGATGGCAATGATGCGGCCGGCACCGGCCAGTACCGCACCATTGATCGCAGCCAGGCCGATGCCGCCACACCCCAGTACAGCCACGGTTTCACCTGGACGAACTTTGGCGGTGTTGAATACCGCGCCGGTGCCGGTAGTAACAGCGCAACCAAGCAGCGCGGCGCGGTCGAGCGGCATATCGCGGCGAATGGCGACCAGCGCATGTTCATGGACCAGCATCTGTTCAGCGTAGGCGGACAGGTTGGCAAATTGCGGCATGGGCTTTTGCACGTAGGTCAGGCGTGGTTCGTCACCCTTGCTGCGACGGGTTTCCGGAGATACGCACAGCGACAAGTGACCAGTGACGCAATGGGCACAATGGCCGCAGTAGACCGACAGGCACGTGACCACGTGATCACCCGGTTTGACAGTACGGACGTCCGAGCCCACTTGTTCGACAATTCCGGCCGCCTCGTGGCCAAGCACCACGGGGGCCGGATGCGGATACATCCCGTCGACGACATGCAAGTCCGAGTGGCAGACCCCTACAGCGACAGTGCGTACCAGGACTTCACGCGGCCCTGGTTTGCTGATCCCGACGTTCTCGATAGTCAAAGGGGATCCAGGTGTGTGGAATACGGCTGCTTTCATGATTTACCTCGATGAAAATTGTTGTTTTTGTTTTGCTAGCGCAAGCACTCAAGCTGACGCGATGCCTGAACAGGCAGAGTCTTCACAAATTTCTATCGGTTAACCCTGCCCAGAACCCCTCGGAACCCGCAGCTATGGCGGCCTGCCCCAGCTCTTTGGCCCAATGTGCATCGCTGCCGAATTCATCTCGCCAGGACCAAAGACGCCGCGTGGCAAAATGCAGGGTGTGTTCATGGGTAAAACCAATAGCGCCGTGCACCTGATGCGCCACCGATGCGGCCAGCGTCGCGGCCTCACCGGTACACACCTTCGCCACGGCGATATCGAACGCCAGGGTGCTGCGGCTGCCCGCCGTCCCGGTGAACAGGTCGCTCGCGCTGCGCAAGGCAACTTGCACAGCCATTCGTGCAGCGCCGGTGGCACCGGCCATCTGTGCCAGGTATTGCTGCAGTACCTGTTGTTTGCCGATCGGCTTGCCGAATTGCACACGTTCATTGGCATACATCACTGCTTTGTCGACGACAGCTTCAAGCGTGCCAACCAGCGTGCAAGCGCGCACCAATGCACCGAGATGCCAGACCGGATCTTGCAGATCGGCCAGTTGCAATTGACCGATGGCCTGACTGCTGGCGTCGGCGAAAACAAGCGTATCTCGCTCTTCATCGGCAAAATTGCTACCGGGTGCCAAGGTAATAGCCGCCTGACGCAGGTCGACCAGCGCCAGACGCTGGCCATCGGCAATGACGGCCCAGCGACAACTGCGTGCCCACGGTACATTGACGGCTCTGCCGTCGAGGCGTGCGCTGACTTTATCCAGTCGCAGATCGCCTAGGCGACCGGCCTGAATCAAGGTGATCGCACCTTCCGGCACTTCCATCCCGGCGTGTGCCAGCAGCGCTGCACCGAGCATGGTTTCTGCCAGGGGCAGAGGCGCCTGCCAATATCCGATGGCGTGCAGCACCGGACTGGCGTCCAGCCAGCTGGCACCGCTGCCACCCGCGGCTTCCGCGACCAGCGCGCCGGGCAGGCCATTGTCGACGACCATCTGCCATAGCGAATCGGCGCGATGGCCGTCATCGAAGCGTTCGAGCAATTCACGCGTGACCTGTCTGGCGAACAGGCGTTCGACGCTGTCGGCGATCATGGTTTGCATTTCTGAAGGGACGCCGTCGTCCACACCCTGGTGATTGATTGTTGTATTCATCGCAGTCCAAGGCCTCCGGCAATAATTCCGCGCAAAATTTCACGAGTGCCGCCACGCAGCGAGAATGAAGGCGCGCTTTGAGTCAGGAAGCGCATCACCTGATCGAGATCGGAATCGGGTTCGCGCTGGTCACCGAACAGGTCGTGAGCGACTTCCGGAATGGCCTGTTCGAGCAAGGCACCCTGGTCCTTGACCACCGTCGCAGGGATCGCCGGATTTTCTCCACGGGCGAGCATGCCGGCGACACCCAGCGACATCTGCCGCAGCGCGGCATAGCGTGCCGCCAGACGGCCGAGACTCACCGCATGCCGGGTGTCTTGCGGGTCGGCCTCGTCAAGCATCGCCAAATACAGTTGGGTACTACTCAGGTAGCGCTCAGGCCCACTGCGCTCCAAGGCCAATTCCGCAGTGACCTGCAGCCAGCCATTGCCCAACTCGCCAATAACGAAATCATCGGGAACGAAGACGTTTTCCAGAAACACTTCATTGAAATCATGCTCGCCGAGCATGTTGTAGATCGGGCGCACGGTCACGCCGGGGGCCTTGAGATCGATGAGCAGTTGGGACAAGCCTGCGCGGCGATTGCCCTCCTCCTTCGGCCCGGTGCGCAGCAGCGTGATCATGTAGTGGGCCAGATGAGCGCCCGAGGTCCAGACCTTGCTGCCGTTGACGATCCAGCCGCCTTCAGTTTTTTCCGCACGGGTGCGCACAGCCGCCAGATCGGAACCGACGTCGGGCTCACTCATGCCGATCGCCAGAAGCGTTTCACCGCGGGTGATGCCCGGGACGATCTGCGGGGCCAATACTTCCGGAGAAAACTTGATCAGCAACGGACCGCTCTGGCGTTCGGCCACCCAGTGCGCGCCAACCGGCGCACCTGCCGCTAGCAGTTCTTCCAGAACCACGTAACGCTCCAGTGCACTGCGCTCGTGGCCGCCGTAACGCTTGGGCCAGGTCATGCCCAACCAGCCGCGCTCGCCGAGCTTGCGGGTGAATGCCGGTACAAGACCGACGAGCCCTTTGGCCCGATCGGCAGGCGAATAATGCTTGAGCTCTTCAGCGAGAAAAGTACGGACTTCTGCACGCAGCGCCTGCGTCTTGGCGTCCAGCCTACAAGGCCTGATATCGAGTGCCTGCATGGTGTTTGCTCTTTGATTTTTTAGGGACAGGCGACCAATGTCGCTTGTTGGCTGACCAACAAGCGAATAAGCTATCAGCATTCTTGTAACGGGATCAAGCGCCATCGATCCAGTCTGTTTTCCCGTCCCATTCGGAGTATCTGATGACCACCCTCGCCTCCTTCACTCCCGGCCGTGGCTTGACCCTTGAATTGCAAGGACACATCGCCACGCTCGAATTCAGCCGTCCGCCGCTGAACTTTTTCGACCAGGAACTGATCTTGGATCTGCTCGCCGCACTGGAGTATCTGGACCAGCTGCCGAGCTGCCGCGTCGTTATTCTCCAAGCCGAAGGAAAGACCTTTTGTGCAGGTGCCGACTTCAGTGGATTGGCGCAGACCGGTGAAAAAATCCACCCTCGTCAGCTGTACAAACACGCCGTGGGCCTGTTCCGCACGGCCAAGCCATTGATCGTCGTGGTAGAGGGTGCCGCCATCGGTGGAGGCTTGGGCCTGGCACTCGTCGGCGACTATCGCGTCACCAGCGAGAAGGCCCGTTTTTCTGCCAATTTCAATCGCCTGGGCATGCACCAAGGCTTCGGCATTTCTGTTACGCTGCCGCGCATCGTTGGCCTACAGATGGCGTCTTTGTTGATCGCCACCGGACGTCGCATCGATGGCGCAGAAGCTGTCCGTATCGGTCTGGCGGATATGCTTGCGGCGCCTGGCGAAGAACGTCAGGCTGCTCGCGCCCTGGCTGAAGAAATCGCTCTGAGTGCACCCCTTGCCGTCATGTCGAGCCGCCAAACCCTACGTGCCGGCCTCGCCGACTCGGTGGATGCAATAATCGACCGCGAAGCCACCGAGCAAGAGTGGCAGGTCCTCACCAGCGATTTTGCCGAGGGCAACAAGGCGATGCGTGAGCGTCGCGTTCCTGAATTCACCGGTAACTGATCATTCGTCCATGAACACGTCCGACCAAAGCACCCCGAACACTGCGCGTCGATCCAAAGTGGAAATGCGCGCCCAGGCAGAACGTTGCATGCTGGAGGCAGCACGCCAGATCGTCGCGCGCAAAGGCTGGATTGGCATCACCTTGGCCGAAGTCGGTCTGCAAGCCGGTTACAGTCGCGGCCTGGCAGCGCATCACTTCGGTACCAAGGCTGGCCTGCTACGGGCTTTGGCCGGGTTCGTGAATACCAGGTTCATGGATGTCGTCGAGGACAAGGCGCCCCGACGCGAGCCGGGACTGGACACCTTGCTCGGCTACATCGATGCGTACTTCCTGCGCGACGACGCCGAATGGACCAACGCCCGCGCTTTGCTCGCCTTGATGGCAGAGGGCGTGACGGTGGAGTCGGAATCCGCAGCGATACTGGCCGAGTACAACAACTCCGTACGGATGACCCTCGCCAAACAGATCGAAATCGGCATCGGCAATGGCGAGATCCATGCCGACAACGATCCGTTGACAGCTGCCACCGTGCTGATTGGCACGATGCGCGGCATGATGCTCCAGTTGCTGCTCGATCCATCGACGGCTGACTCGGCGCTGCTGCATAAGCAACTGCTTCGACTGATCAAGACCCTGCTGACCTCGCCCTGCGATTAAATCGCGGCAATAAAAAAGCGCCCACCGGTTCTCACCTGTGGGCGCTATCCATCCAGACTATCGCTTGATCATCGCATCCACCATCTGCCGCACCTGCTCGGTGAAGGGTGGCCGGGTGATGTCCGGTCCGTCTGCGGCGCGCAGTACCGGCTTCGGATGACTGAAGGTGACAAAGCCCTGGTGCCCCAGGTAACTGCCCATACCGCTGTTGCCAACCCCGCCGAAAGGCAGACTATCGACACTGGCGTGCAGGGCCACGTTATTGATCGTCACTCCACCCGAAACGGTGCGTTCAAGGACAAATTTTTCCTCGGCCGCATCGCTGCCGAAGTAGTACAGCCCCAGCGGACGCGGATGAGCGTTGATGTAGGCAACCACCTCATGCATGTCCTTGTAAGGCTTGATCGGCAACAGCGGCCCGAAAATCTCGTCCTGCATGATCTTCAGTTCGTCACTCGGATCGCACAGCAAGGTCGGGATCATCTTGTGATGTGGCTGATCGGCGAAATCCTCCTGCGCCGGATTCAACTCGATCAATTCGACGCCAGCCGCACGGGCCTCCTCAAGGTAGCCCAGCAGGCGTTCGTAGTGGCGGGTGTTGATGACCGAGGTGTAATCCGGATTGTCCTTGAGGCTCGGATAGGATTTGGCGACCGCCGCCTTGGCATGCTCGATGAATTCTTCCATCGACTCTTCGGGAATAAACACATGATCCGGCGCAAGGCAGACCTGGCCGGCATTCAATAGCTTGCCCGCCATGATCTTGCTCACTGCTGCCTTGAGGTCAGCGGAACGCGAAACGATGGCTGGCGACTTCCCACCTAGCTCCAGGGTCACCGGCACCAGATTCTCGGCGGCGGCGCGCATTACATGCTTGCCAACACTGCTCGCTCCGGTGAACAGCAGATGATCGAACGGCAGGCTGCAGAATGCCTGGCCGACCTCGGCGCCGCCGGTGACGATGGCTATCTCATCCTCGGCGAAGGTGGCGCTGAACATCCGTTGCATCAACTCGGCACACTTGGGGTTCAATTCCGAGACTTTGACCATCGCCCGGTTACCGGCGGACAGCGCACTGGCCAACCCCTGGATGACCATGCCCACCGGGAAATTCCAGGCAGTAACAATACCCACCACGCCCAGCGGTTGGTACTGAATCCAGGCTTCGCCACGATCGGCGGCACGTTGCTCGGGCTGCATCCACTCGGCAATCCTGGCCTTGGTTTTTTTCAACGACGAAAGTGGACCCAGCAGGTCGATGATGCGAGTCAGGTCGTGGCTGCGATGGCCAAAGTCGGCCGCCGTCGCCTCAACGATTTCCTGCTTGTACTCGACCAGCATGCCGATCAGGCGATCGAACAGTTCGCAGCGTTGTTCGGCAGTCCAGATGTCATTCGACAGATAAGCGGTCCGCTGCATGGCGAGAATGCCACGCATGCGCACCACTTCAGGGTGTTCGATGTTGCTCATTGGAGGGTTTACCTTCTCATTGTGGGTTGATACGACCCTTCAGGTCGGCGCGGAGTACTGCTTCCGCGCCGCTACAGGTCAATCGAGTTTTTTCATTTTGGTGGTATCCAGGCGGACCAGGCCGAAGGCCATGCCGTACTGAATCGCACCGGTTTCGTTGACCTTGATCGCCGAGTACATGCCATTGAAACGCGGATCGCTGCCGGTATGGATCTTCAACACGGTGTCGCCGCTGTCGAGGTCCATGCCGATGTGATAGCGGTCGTTCCAGTCGCGGGTGAAGTAACCATCAATGATCGCCATCCGGCCGCCACCACTGATCATCGGCACCGTAGAGATCGACGACACGTCGTTGCGCATCCACAGCTGTTTCCACCCATTACTGCCCTGGTCCCACTTCAACATCGCCACACCTTTCGGCCCCGGTC
This sequence comes from Pseudomonas sp. BE134, assembly GCF_031456105.1. Lineage (NCBI taxonomy): Bacteria > Pseudomonadati > Pseudomonadota > Gammaproteobacteria > Pseudomonadales > Pseudomonadaceae > Pseudomonas > Pseudomonas sp. BE134. The sequence continues at coordinate 24,764 of NZ_JAVDUA010000023.1, forward strand.
GCGTAGCACCGTTGAGCATGCTCACGTAATAGTTGTCGCGCGCCAGGTAAGGGGCATCCTTGCTGATGATGTTGTTGACCACGAAGGCATAGTCGCCGTAGGTCGACACTGATTGCTCGGATTGAACGGTTTCGACGTCGTCGCCCACGTCCACTTGCCGCTGGTCAGCGATGCGCGCCGAAAGCGTGCCGGGCTTCTGCTGCCAGCCAGCCGGCAACTGATCACGCCAAAACGCTACCAGGCGCATTTTCTGCGCGCCGTCGGTGATTACCACGAGTTTATCTTCGTCCGGTCCGAAGCCCATCAAGGTCGGTGTCGAGCCCGTGCCGTCGGCGACTTTCAAGGCGGAAATACGGATGCCTCGGTCATACGCGGCCTTCCAGGCACCGCTGGCGTCATCGCTGTGGATCTTGCCGTTGGCATCCACCACCAGGCGATACATGTTCTGGTTCGAGGCCACGTAGACCGCCCCGCCACCCGCCTCATCGCCATTGGCAAAACCGTTGAGGAACAGTTCGTCCGCGCCATCGACGGCATAGGTATCGACGATTTCCAGGTTTTTTGGATTGAGGGTAATGACTTTGCCGCCAACCGTGTTGAGCACCAGATAGCCGTTGAACGTCATGCCCATGCCGAAATTGAAATCGACCGTGAAATCAGTGCCGCGCTTGACCTTCTCGTTGTCGTAGAGCGTTTCCGGCAGCACACGCACCAGCGGCGTGCCCATGGCTGAGTCAGGCTTTTTCGGATCGACCTGGTCGACCCGGAAAATCTGCCGGCCACCGGCACCAATGAAGGCATCTTCGCGGGTCAGCATCGAATAGAGGGCGCCGCCACGCAGCTGATCATTGATGCTGCTGATGACTCGATTGGGCTGCCCGCGCATGTAATCGAGCAAACCCTGCTCGTCCTTGTTGTCGAGCAAGCGTTTGACATCCTGGGTCTGCTTCAGGCGTTGCTTGTCATCGACCTTCTGGAAATCAGGCAACTTCAGCGGCATTTCGGTGCGAGCCACTTCCACCAGTTTGCCGTCGATCTGGTTGTACTTGCGCAGGCCCAGGCCCGACCACCACCACGTGACCATGGTGTCACCGACCTTGTCGACAAAGTGCGGCATACCACCCGCATCGCTGGGCAGGTACGTCAACGACTCCGGCGTCAGCTCGTAGGAACCACGCGGTACCGCAATCTCGGTACTGTCGGTCTGGGCGCTGTTCCAATGGGCCTGGTTGCTGAAGGTCTGGGCCAGATAAGGATTCATCGGCGGCGGGGTCTGGGCAGCCGCCATCGCGGATAGACCGGCCAGCGCCAGGCACGCCCCCAGCTGTGCGAAGCGAAGCTTTGTGATTGTTATGCTTCTCATTGTGCAACTCCTTGAAGGAATGAACTCGGTGCCAAGGCGCTAATCGCGCTGACGCGACACCTGCGACGCAGAGCCTACGAAGCCCCAGTCATTCACTCCCCCCCCCATGATGAGTAGGTCCCTCCCCGCGATCTGCCGTTGCAGCACATTCATCCCCCCCCACCGCGGGGAGGGATGCAGCGACAGCCACCCCGGCAGCATTCCTCCAGTCCCTCGGACATATGGCTCACCCCCCAGGAGTCGCCTGCCGATCCTTTTACAGACACTGGAGTCCGTAATGCACATTCAACGATCCATCTTTCGCGAAGATCATGAAATGTTTCGCGAGACCGCCCGCCGCTTCTTCGAGCGCGAATGCGTGCCCCGTCAGGCCGAATGGGACGAGGCCGGCAAGGTCGACCGCCAGACCTGGCTCAAGGCCGGTCGCGAAGGTTTGTTGTGCTCCATGGTTCCTGCGGTGTATGGCGGTGGCGGTGGAGACTTCGGCCACGCGACAGTCATCAACGAAGAAATGCACCGTGCGGGTGTGTCTGGCGTCAGCTTCGGCCTGCACTCGGACATCATTGCGATGTACATCGTGCGTTTCGGTACGGAGGAACAAAAGCATCGTTGGCTGCCGAGCATCTGCAGTGGCGAAACCATCCTCGCCCTCGGCATGACCGAGCCAGGCAGCGGCAGTGACCTGAAGGCTGCGCGAACCACCGCGGTCCGTGATGGCGACGAATACGTCATCAATGGCAGCAAGACATTCATCAGCAGTGGCCTCAACTGCGACATGGTTCTGGTGGCCTGCAAAACCGACCCGACGGCAGGTTCCAAAGGCATCAGCCTGATCATGGTTGAAACCAGTCGCGAAGGTTTTCGACGTGGCCGCAAGCTCGACAAGGTAGGCCAGCGTGCGTCCGACACCGCGGAGATGTTTTTCGACGATGTGCGCGTGCCCGTCGACAACCTGCTGGGCGAAGAAGGTAAAGGCTTCGCCTACATGATGCAGGAGCTGCCACAGGAGCGACTGGGCATCGCCATCTACGCCGCCATTCGCCTGGAACGTCTGCTGGAACAGACCATCGAGTACGTCAAGGACCGCAAGGCCTTCGGTGGGACGGTGTGGGATTTTCAAAACACCAAATTCAAGCTGGCCGATGCCAAGGCTGCCTCGGTCGCGGTGCGCACTATGGTCGATTACTACATCAGCGAACACATGCGTCGCAAGCTGACCGTAGAAGAAGCCGCCATCGCCAAACTGTTCGCCACCGAGACCCTGTGGAAACACCTGGACGACATGGTCCAGTTGCACGGTGGTTACGGCTACATGCTCGAGTACCCGGTGGCCCGCGCCTTTGTCGACCTGCGCGTTTCACGCGTCTTCGGCGGCACCAACGAAGTCCAGCGCGAATTGATCGCCCGCAAACTTTAACCCCCTTTTTTTTACCGAGAGCAAAGACATGAGCGACAAAGTAATCGTTGCCGGCGTCGGCATGATTCCCTTCAGCAAGCCGGGCGCCAGCCCGACCTACACCGAGATGGGCGCAGAAGCGCTGCGCCTTGCGCTGAAGGACGCAGGGATTGGCTACGACAAAATCCAGATGGCCTTCACCGGCTACGTGTTCGGCGACTCCACCAGTGGCCAGACCGCCCTGTACGAGGTGGGCCTTACCGGTATTCCGGTGGTCAACGTCAACAACAACTGCTCCACCGGTTCTACTGCCCTGTATCTGGCCCGCGCCGCCGTGGCCTGTGGTCAGGTCGAATGCGCCCTGGCGTTGGGCTTCGAGCAGATGCAGGCTGGCGCGCTGAGATCGCATTGGGATGACCGTCCTCGCCCCCGCGCGCGCTTTCTGCACGTACTTGAATCGCTCACCGCAGATGCTGCCGACATCCCTCAGGCCTTGCGCGGTTTCGGCGGTGCCGGTCGTGAGCACATGCAACGCTACGGCACCTCGATGGAGGCCTTCGCCGCGATCCGCTCCAAGGCCAGCCGCCACGCCGCCAACAACCCGTTGGCGCTGTTCAAGAACGTGGTCACCACCGAAGAAGTGATGAATGACAAGGTCATCTGGCCGGGCGTCATGACTCGCCTGATGGCATGTCCGCCGACCTGCGGTGGCGCTGCCGCGATTGTTTGCAGCGAAGCCTTTGCCAAAAAACACGGCTTGCGCACTGACGTCGCGATCCTTGCCCAATCGATGACCACCGACGTGGTCGAGTCCTTCGACCCGCCGTCGATGATCAGCTTCGCCGGTTTTCACATGGCCCAGGCTGCCGCCAGCCAGGTCTACGAACAAGCAGGCATCGGCCCCGAAGACATCCGCGTGGTCGAACTGCACGACTGCTTCGCCCACAACGAATTGCTGACCTATGAAGCTCTGGGGTTTTGCCCGATCGGCGAGGCCGAACGTTTCATTCTCGATGGCGACAACACTTATGGCGGGAAGGTCGTAACCAACCCGTCCGGCGGTCTGCTCTCCAAGGGCCACCCGCTGGGCGCCACCGGCCTTGCCCAGTGCTATGAGCTGACCCACCAGCTGCGCGGCACCGCCAACAAGCGCCAGGTGGAAGGCGTGGAGATTGCCCTGCAACACAACCTGGGCCTGGGTGGCGCCTGTGTCGTCACGCTGTTTGGTAAAAATTGATCGCCCTGTTCAGGCGCGTTTTGACATAGGAGCCAAGTGAACATGGCAGACAAAAATCTAATCGGGCACAAAATCGGCGCGTACAGCGTCGATGTTGAAAAGGGTCGCCTGCGCTTCTTTGCCAAGGCCATCGGCGAAGCCGATCCGGTCTACATCGACGAAACCGCCGCGATGGCGGCCGGCCACAAATCCTTGCCGGTCCCTCCGACCTTCCTCAAGTGTCTGGAAAGCGAAGGCCGCGATGTGGTGGAACTGCTCAATCTGGTTGGCTTTGACCTCGGCCGAGTCCTCCACGCCGAGCAGTCCTTCGTCTACTACAAAATGGCCTACGCCGGCGATGTACTGACCTTCGATGGTTTCATCTCCGACCTTTACGAAAAAAAAGGTGGTGCCCTTCAGTTCGTGGTCATTGAAGCACGCGTCACCAATCAGGATGGCGCGCACATCGCCGATATCCGCTCCTCCCTTGTGCAGCGCTAAGGAGTCGTCATGAGCGTTCAATTTTCCGATATCCAGGTCGGTGACGAGATCCCGCTGCTCAAGCTGCAGCCGGTTAACCGCACCATCCTCGCCTTGTATTGCGGCGCGTCGGGTGATCACAACCCGATCCACGTCGACCTCGACTTCGCCCGCAAGTCGCGGATGGACGATGTGTTCGCCCACGGCATGTTGTCCGCGGCGTACCTCGGACGCCTGCTGACCGCCTGGGTGCCGCAAAGCCAAATGCGCAGCCTGTCGGTGCGTTTTACCGGAATCACCCAGCTCGGACACATCCCGACCTGCACCGGCAAGGTCATCGAGAAGTTCGAAGAAGCTGGCGAGCGTCGTGTGCGCCTGGCGCTTCGCTGCGCCAATCAGTACGGCGAAGAGAAGCTGGCCGGCGAAGCCGTTGTCGCCCTCGCCTGATATTTAAACCCAAAGTCTAAGGAACAATTTCAATGAAAAAGCTTGAAGGCAAAGTCGCCCTGGTCACCGGTTCCGGTCGTGGTATCGGTCGTAGCGTCGCACTGCAACTGGCAGCCTATGGCGCTAAAGTCGTGGTCAACGATCTGGACTCGGCGCCCGCCGAAGAAGTCGTGGCTGAAATTCGCCAGGCCGGTGGTGAAGCCGTTGCCTGCGTCGGCAGCGTGACCGCCGCCGATTTCGCCGAGCGTTTCGTTCAGACTGCCGTCCAGAACTACGGTGGTATTGACATCATCATCAACAACGCTGGTTATACCTGGGACAACGTCATCCAGAAGATGACCGACGAACAATGGTACGCGATCATCGACTGCCACTTGACCGCACCGTTCCGCATCCTGCGTGCAGCCCAGCCGATCATCAGCGCCCAAGCCAAGAAAGACGCTGCCGAAGGCCGCGAAGTGTTGCGCAAGATCGTCAACATTTCCTCGGTTGCTGCTGGCGGTAACGCCGGTCAATCCAACTACTCCGCAGCCAAGGCCGGCATCATCGGCATGACCAAGACCCTGGCCAAGGAGTGGGGCCGTCTGAAGGTCAATGTCAACACTGTGGCCTTCGGTTTCATCGATACCCGATTGACCCAGGCGTTGGCTGGCGACGAGAGCAAGACCATCAATATTGAAGGTCGTGAAATCAAGGTCGGCGTTCAACAGGAGCGTATCGATACGGCCAGCTCAGCCATTCCCCTTGGACGCCCTGGCACAGCCGAAGAAGCCGCCGGTTCGGTGGTGATGTTGTGCCTGCCGGAAGCCAACTACGTCACCGGTCAGGCCCTGGTTTGCGGCGGCGGCTACGGCACCCTGTAAATCACCGTTCGTCTTGCCGGGCACTCTTCTCTCCCATGGTGGGAAGAATGCCCGGACAATGAGATTACGGCCTGGCGCTTCGCAAGTGCGACTCCCTACAAAAACAATATTGGAGGTTTCGATGTACATGACCCAAGGGCTGCAGCGCCATCGGCAGCAGCGTCCCAATGCCACGGCAATCCGTTATCAGGGCCGCAGTGTAACCTTTGCCGAACTGGGTGATCGTGTTGCCCGGCTGGCCGGCGGGCTCAAACGCCTGGGCGTGGCCAGCGGCGAGCGCGTCGCGATGCTCTCGCTCAACTCCCAACGCTATATCGAGTATTACCAGGCTGTGCCATGGGCCGATGCCGTCCTCACGCCGGTCAACATCCGCTGGAGCGCGGCAGAGATCGTCTACTCCCTGGATGACTCGCAAACCTGCGTGCTGATCGTCGATGACGCCTTCCAGAAACTGGGTACCCAGGTGGCCGTCGAGGCGAAGAGCATCCGCTTGGTGATTTATGCCGGTGACGGCGATACGCCCGAGGGCATGCTCAATTACGAAACCCTGATCGCCGAGAACGAACCGGTGGAAGACGCGCACCGTTGTGGCGATTCCCTTCTCGGAATCTTCTACACCGGCGGCACCACCGGTTTCCCCAAGGGCGTCATGCTCAGTCACAACAATATCGGTATTTCCGCCCTCGCCAACCAGGATCGTGTGGGCTATGGCGCACATACGCGCTACCTGCATGCCATGCCAATGTTCCATCTGGCCGACCTGGCTGCGATGGTCGTGCTGTTCCTCAGCGGTGGTATGCATATCGTGCTGCCTGCCTTCAAAACGCAAGAGGTGCTCGAGCAGATCAGCCGGGAGCAAGCCACGGACACCTTTCTAGCGCCGACCATGCTGCAGATGCTCCTCGACTGGCACCAGAAAAATCCGACCCATACGGCACTGGACCTGAGTTCGCTTCGGGAAATCACCTACGGTGCCTCGCCCATTACCCCAGTCTTGCTCGAGCGCGCCCGTCAGACATTCCCTGCGGCCCAGTTCGCCCAAGGCTATGGTATGACCGAAATGGCCCCTGGTATCACCATGCTGGGCGCCGAGTACCACTGCGAGGAACATCAGCGCAGCGGGAAGATGTACTCAGCCGGGCTGCCCATCAGTTGCGTGGAAATCCGCATCGCCGATGCCGAGGATCACGAAGTGCCCCGCGGCACCGTCGGCGAAATCCTGGTGCGTGGACCCAACGTCATGCTTGGTTACTGGAACAAACCGGAGGCCACCGCCGAGGCGCTTCGCGGCGGCTGGATGCATACCGGTGACGGCGGCTACATGGACGCCGATGGCTTCATCTACATCTGCGACCGCCTCAAGGACATGATTGTCAGCGGTGGCGAGAACATCTTCACCGCCGAAGTCGAGAACGCCCTTGTGAGCCATCCGGCCGTTGCCCAAGCGGCTGTGATTGGTATTCCCTGCAACAAATGGGGGGAAACAGTGCATGCCGTGATCATCCTCAAACCTGGTGCCAGCGTTACCGAAGACGGTGTGGTCGCCCATTGTCGGGAATTGATTGCCGGCTACAAGGTGCCCCGCAGTATCGAGTTTCGCACTTCATTGCCGATGTCCAGCGTCGGCAAGGTACTGAAAAACGAACTGCGCAAACCGTTCTGGGAAAACCGTCTGAGCAACGTCAACTGACGTTCGATGCCTGTAGGAGCGTCGAACGGCTGCTCCTACAAGGTATTCAGGTCGCGCCATTTGGCAATCGCTTCTTCCCTGCCGGTGGCGTCGAGCTTGGCGAACAGATTCTTGATGTGCCATTTCACCGTTTCAGGTGACACGCCAAGGGTGCGGGCAATTTTCTTGTTGGTCATGGCTTGTGCCATCAGTTGCACGACCTCACTCTCCCGCTCACTCAAGTTCGCAACCGATGAAATCACTGTGCGCCCGGCTTTTTCTGTCGGCCTGCCCGCTGCGATCAGGCGCTGTGCATAGAACGCAAGCACCGGATCAAGCGCATTGGCCTGCAGCAAATCGTTCAGCATTTGAGGCAGTTGTGGCGCAACATCGAGCAGACTGCGTACCAGGCCCAAGCGGTGTCCCAGATGCATGACTTCAATCAATTGTTCGAGCGCTTGCTCGTCACGCCCTCGCCCCTTTTCAGCGATGGACAGTTGGAGCCGGGCGATGGCCACCCACTGCCAATGCGTAGCCGTTTCACACTGGTTGATCAGCAGTGCGATTTGTTCGATCGCCACACTGAATTCGCGCTGATACAAACTCAATTCGATAGCCGCCCGCATGGCCAAAAGCTGGATGATCAGTGGCGTACCGCGATGGATGCCGGCCTGCTTGTCGGCGAGTTCCTGAAGCTCGCTCAAAAGGGCTTCGGCCTGCGAAGTATGGAGTTTTTCGAGACACCAACGCATACGCACGTACAGTGTCCAGGCGAGCAGACGGCCCAGGTCGTAGCGCTGTGCGTAGTCTTTCAAGCGATCCAGATAAAGCACGGCCTGGGTTTGCTCGCCCTTGAGCCAACAAGCGCGGCTCAGCGACAGAAGACTGTGCAAGACGATGTTGGGCATGGAAATCCGCTCAAGGATGTCGAGGCGAGGTTCAAGCAAATGGCAGACATCGGCCAGATTGTGTTGTTCGTACAACAGGCTGGCCAGGAAAGCGGCAGCAGCATGGCCAGCGACCGCGGCACTGCTGCCGTGCGATTTTGCTGCTTCCAGGGTGTTGCGAAAGATATTTTCCGCTTCACTGATGCGTCCCTCATGCACCAGGCTCATGCCGTAGATGCATCGGCCAACGAGGGTCCGGCGCGGTGAGGTATTCGGGCGATCACTGTGCTGGATGATTGCGCGCACTCGCTCGTGATCACCGCTGAACAAATACAACCAGGCAAGAATGGAGGCGCGACCGGTCAATATCAGATCGTCGGCATCGTCAGGTATCGCTTCCAGTTCCGGAGCGAAGCACCATGCCGCCTCGGTCAGGTCACGCTGCATGGCCAGCGTGCCACGCGTTACCAGCAGGCCTTGACGCTGTTGAACATTCAGCCTGTGCTGTTGAGTCTCCAACTGGTCAAGTATCTGTTGCCCCTCTGCAAAGTTATGCGCATGCAGCTGTAACTGCGCCATCACCAGTTGCAGGCTATAGCGCTCGCGCATCTGTTCCATGGGCAGCCTGCGCAGCAGGTTGGGCAATTGACTGAGAGACCCACGCGCCATCAATTCGTGCGCACAGGCTTCGACAATCTCGGCCGCGATTTGAAAATCGCCAGCCAGTACGGCGTGGCGCACCGCCTCGTCGATATGCCCCTGTTCGAGCAGCCAGTCCCGCGCCACTGCATGGAGTTTTTTTTGTTCCTCCTCGGGCTGACGGCTCAGGTGCTCGCGCAGTACCTCGCGCAACAACGGGTGGAGGCGGTACCAGGTTTCCCTGTCGTGGCTCTTGATCTGGGTGATGAACAGGTTATCGCTGTCGAGGCGGGTCAATTGGCTCATCATCCCGGCAATCGCGTGAGGCTTGCCAACAAGCCTGGCGCACAAGGGGGCGGTGAAGCGATTGCAGATCGAAGAATGAGTCAGCAACTGCCGGTCTTCGAGTGGCAAGTGGATCAACACCTCCTGCTCGAAGTACTGCGCAAAGGCCCCGGCGCCTCGCACCTGCATGCGATTGAAGTTGCTGCCGTGCCTGGATTTCAAGTCGATTGCGAACAATTGCAGGCCAGCCACCCAACCGTCGGTCAAGTCATGCAAGGCCTCGGCATCGTGGGTGCTGATCTCGCCAAACTGTCGCAAATATCGTTCCGACTCTTCGACACTGAAACGCAAGTCCCGCAGGTCATACTCGCTCAACTGACCCTGGGTGCGCAGACGCGCAAGCGGTAGTGTTGCGGGTAACGCAATGCGCGTGCCGAGCACCAGGTGAAGGTTCGGCGGTGCATAGTCGAGCAGCCAGCCCAGCACCTTGAAGTTGTCTGCATCATTGAGGTGATGCACATCATCGATCATCACCACCAGCTCAGAGCCGTGTTGAGCCACAGACTGAAGCAGGACGATGACCCAGTGTTCGAGCGCCAACTCGCCACCACCGTCCCCGAGCAACAAAGCAGCTTCTCGTGCAAGCGCGCCGTCGACCTCGGCAACGCTGGCCAACAAGCAGTTGGCCAGTCGCGCCGGCTCATTATCCTCTCCAGTCAGTGACAGCCAGGCGACGTCGAAATCAATCGCTATCAATTCCCGGCGCCAGGCCAGCAAGGTGCTGGTCTTGCCGCTTCCGGCAGGCCCCTGGATTGCGATACAGCGCTGCCGCCGCGCCTCCATCAGACGACTCATCATTGTCGTTCGGGGCATGAGCTGGCGTGCACCGCGAGGTGGAATGACCTTGGTGTCAGGGATGAGTTGAGGCACCCGATCGACTGACAGGTGGCGCTTGGGATCTTGGGGTGGCATAGCCATCGACTGAATTCCGGAGACAATCTTCTTCAAGTGCAGACCGACAGTTTAATACAGGAAGTACGCCATGCTGATTCACTGCGTTCGGTGCAAAAAAACGCGTGCGCCTTACGTGCGCACGCGAACGACATCAAGCGCGGCCGTAGAGCGTGACGACGCAGGCGCCGCCCAGACCGAGGTTGTGTTGCAGGGCGAGATTCACCCCTTCGACCTGGCGCCTGTCAGCGGTGCCGCGCAGCTGGTGTGTCAGTTCATAGCACTGAGCCAGACCTGTGGCCCCCAGCGGATGGCCCTTGGAGAGCAGCCCACCGGATGGGTTAGTCACCACACGCCCGCCGTAGGTGTTATCGCCATCGAGCACGAATTTTTCGGCGCCTCCTACCGGGCACAGACCCAAGGCTTCGTAGGTCAGTAGCTCATTCTGGGCAAAGCAGTCATGCATTTCGGCAACCAGGATATCCTGCGGCCCGACACCCGCCTTCTCGTACACCTCTTGAGCGGCACGCTGGGTCATGTCGAAACCGACCGTCTGGATCATCGATGCCGGTTCGAAGGAAACCCCACGATCAGTGGTCATCGATTGCGCCATGATCATCACGTCAGTGCGCAGACCATGTTTCTTGGCGAACGCTTCGCTACAGATGATCGCAGCGGCTGCGCCACAGGTAGGCGGGCAAGCCATCAGACGTGTCATCACACCCGGCCAGAGCACTTGATCGTTCATCACATCTTCGGTGGTGACGATTTTACGGAACAGCGCGAGCGGGTTGTTTGCGGCATGACGGCTGGCCTTGGCGCGAATCGCGGCAAATGTGCTCATCTCGGTGCCATAACGCTGCATGTGTTCACGCCCCGCACCACCAAACTGGCGCAGCGTCATCGGAACGCCGATCGCGCCAGCGTCAGCGGTCAGTTCGTCCGAGACCTGAAGGTGCTTGCCCATGCATGCCGGACGATCAGTAAACACCGCACCCAGGGCGCCGGGTTGCATTTGCTCGAAGCCCAGGGCCAAGGCGCATTCCACCGCCCCGCTTTCCACGGCCTGGCGAGCCAGGTACAGGGCTGTGGAACCCGTGGAGCAGTTGTTGTTTACGTTCACTACCGGAACGCCACTCATGCCCACTTCGTAGAGTGCCGATTGGCCGCAGGTAGAATCGCCATAGACATATCCGACATAAGCCTGTTGAACCAGGTGATAGTCCAGTCCTGCGTCTTTCAATGCCTGACGAGTAGCTTCAGCGCCCATTTCGATATACGACCCACTGGCCCCAGGCTTCAGAAACGGGATCATGCCAACCCCGGCAACGTACGGTTTGTGCGACATCACATTCTCCATAAAAAATTCAGCCCACTGCGGCTTCTCGCTTTGCTCGATATCCCGAGCAATCCAGGCTGTCATCGTTACGAAATCAGCTGCAGGCTGTACCCGCGTCCTGCGGGGGGGATTGGGGTGGCCCCCCCCTTCTTCGCCCAATTGCGTTTGCCCTCGCGAGTAATTTAGTCATTGCATAAACGTGCTGTAATCGGCCTAAAATCTTTCAAAAGCCTTTGAAATCCGCAGCAGACTGGATTAGCCATGCTTCCGAGTTCCCCGCCAATTACCACCCGCTTCTCGCCGCCACGCATCAGCAGTCACGCAGTGCTGCGGGAGACGCTGCTGGCCCGCCTGCAAGCGGCTCGGGATTGCCGCCTGACCCTGATCAATGGCAGCGCGGGGTTCGGCAAGACCACACTGATGGCGCAGTGGCGACAAAGCCTGATCAAAGACGGCAACATTGTCGTATGGCTATCTCTCGCCCAGGAGGATGGCGTCCCGGAGTCGTTCTGCGCCAACCTCATCTGCACCCTCCAAAATGCTGGTGTCCCCCTGGAGGACGATCTCTTGCTGTTGATCGAGCGCGAGTCACTGGACGGCCTGCTCGCGCTGGCGTCGGTGATGATCAACACCTTGGCGCGGGTCAGCAGTGCGCTGTACTTGATGATCGATGATTTCCATTTCGCCACCGATCCACGCATTTCCCGCCTGATTCAACTGATAGTGGATGGTGCTCCGGCGCAGCTTCACATTGTGCTGGCCTCACGGGTGAATCCCAATCTGAAGCTCGGCCGACTACGAGCGATGGCAGAGCTCTGTGAGATCAACGCCACCGAGCTTGGTTTTGATTTCAACGAGTCCCTGGCCTTCCTCAAGGCCTATCTGGACGAAGGCATCGATATGGAACTGGCGCACTCCATCCACGACAACACGGATGGCTGGCCCATTGGCCTGCAATTGATGTCCATCTCGCTCAAGGCCAACCCGCGCAAGGAAGCGAAGATCCATCGACTGCTACCCGGCAACAGCGATTTGCAGGACTACCTGGCCGAAGACGTGGTGAACGGGTTACCCACGGAGGTCATCGGATTTCTCGAGAAAATCTCGATTTTGCGCCGCTTCAATGCGCAGGTAGCCGAGCACGTCAGCCAGTCACCGCAAGCCGCCGAACTGATTGCCAGCATCGAGAACCGCAACCTGTTCATCCTGCCTGTCGACATGGAGAGCCAGCAGCAGTGGTACCGGTTGCATCCGCTATTCGCCGAATACCTGCAACAACGCTTGACCGCGTCGGATGCAGACTTGCCCCGACTGCACCTGCGTGCGGCGCATTGGTTCGAACACGCCGGGATGCTGAGCGAAGCGACCCGTCATGCGGTACTCAGCGAAGACCTTGAGGAACTGGTCTGGCTGCTGGAACGAAAGCAGCCGACCTACCACAGCCTGAGTCATTTGGGTCAATTCATGCGCTGGCTCGATTGTGTGCCCCTGGAACAATTGACACAGCACCCCAAGGTGCTACTTCAAGGTGCCTGGGGCTGCTTGTTGACGATGCTGACCAGTAAGGCGGAAACCTGGATCGACGTGCTCGAAAAAAGTCCGGCGACCAAGACCAACTGGAAGCCACAAATCGATCTCGCCAAAGCAGCGATCGCTTTGCAACACGATGACCTGGCACGTTGCAGCGAGCTCGTCCAGGGATTGCCAGAGCGCAGCTTCACGCACCCGTTCAATGAGCGGATGCGTGTCTGCCTGTACATCAACTGCCTGGTCTACCTCGGACTTCAGCAACAAGCCTGGGAATACCTCAATAGCCCTGAATGCCAAACGCTGCGCACCAGCCATGACGAGTTGGCGCTGATGATCGTCGCCACCGTTGCCCATGGGGTATTACTCAATGGAAACGTCATAGAGGCCTCACGGCATCTCATTGATGTTCTACTCCTGGCGGAGCGCAATCACGGTCGTCGTTCAGTCAGCGCATGCACCTGCGCGGTGGCGGTCGCCGAAGCGCACTACGAGATGGATCGCATTGACGATGTACGCGAAGCCTTGAGCAATCGTCTCGATCTTTTGCGATTCGCTCCGCCATCGGTGACCATCTCTGCGATGATCAGTGTCGCTCGCATGAACTACTTGCAGGAGTCCACGGCCAGTGCGCTGACTTACCTGGCCAAGATGGCGATGGAGTTTCGTGCTCGGGGATTCGATCGCGCACTGGCCCATAACCTGACCGAGCAAATACGCTTCCTGCTTGGAAACGGCGATTGGCGACAGTGCGAAAGTCAGAGGGCCGGCCTTGACGCGCTGACCCATCGCCACTCGGGCGACACGCCACTTGCGCAGGAAATCAGTGCCCTCGCGGCCCTTTCGCGCGCGCGCATCTGCCTGGCCAGGCAAGAGCCGGATCGCGCCCTCCTGGCCCTGGACATCGTCGAGCAGTTCGCCAGTCGCTACTGTCGAGGTAAATGGCGAATCCAGTCGGGCTTGTTGCGTGCCGTTGCGCTCAATGATTTTGGACGCTCGGCAGAATCCACCGTGCTATTGCGTGAAGTCGTCGGTGAAAGCTATCGGCTGGGCCTGGTGCGCACTCTATTGGATGAAGGCCCTTCCCTGCTGGCCCTGCTGGCCAGTCTGGATTGCCGTGACGATCCGGTCCTGGACAGTTACCGCAATCGGTTGGCGGCCGTCCCGTTGAACTGCGCCAGCACTGGCCCTGCATCGTCACGTGCAATGAAAGATTCGTCGGCGGGGGAGTCCTCGCTGTTTACCAAGCGGGAACTGGAAATCATCAGTTTGCTTGAACAGTCGATGCCCAACAAACGCATCGCCCAGACCCTGAATCTCAGTCAGGAAACCATCAAGTGGAACTTCAAGAACATCTACACCAAGCTGGGTGTGTCGTCCCGCTATGAGGCATTGACTGCGTTGAGACAAAGGGCAGAACAATAAGAGACGTTGTAGGAGCGAGCTTGCTCGCGATGGACGTCTGGAAAATGCGGTCACTCAGGCCGCACGCGTTACCGTTGACGTTTATCGCGAGCAAGCTCGCTCCTACGGGGGATCGTTCGAGACAACAGGAGTGATCAGCGAATTCCTGCGTTGCGCAATGCCGCCGGAGTGTAATCGGCCAGTTTCGGCTGGACGCCGTACTCGATCCCTTCCTTAAACTCGTTACCCAATGCCATGGCCAGGTAGCGACCGGCAACCAGGTCATATAGCACCTGACCTGCGTAAATCCCGGCGCCTTGTTCGTAGTCGTTCATCGCCATACCTTCACCGACACGCCACAACTGGCCACGACCGTCGTAATGGTCGACTTCTGCCAATTGCCAGGTGTCTTCGTCGAAGTACATATGACGCTTGGCGTAGATGTGACGCTCACCCGGTTTCAGGGTGCCTTCCACTTCCCACACCCGGTGCAGTTCGTAGCGGGTCAAGTCCTGATTGATGTGCCCGGCCTTGAGAATGTCGGCGTATTTCAACGAGGGCGAAGCCAGGCGGTAGTTGTTGTAAGGAATGTACAACTCCTTTTTACCGATCAGCTTCCAGTCATAGCGATCCGGGGCACCGTTGAACAGATCGCCATTATCCGAGGTCCGCATGCCGTCCGACGCGGTACCAGGCCCGTCGTAGGCAATCTGCGGTGCACGTCGTACGCGGCGCTGACCGGCGTTGTAGACCCAGGCCAGACGGGGCTCCTTGACCTGATCGATGGTCTCGTGCAGCAGCACCACGTTACCGGCCAGGCGCGCGGGCGCAGTCACGCGCTGTATGTAGTAGGCGAATATATTGTCACTGTTTGCCTTGTCGTCACCGATCATGTATTGCGGGAATGCCATTTCGTCCTGGAACTCGACGACGGTAAACGATCCATCCACCTGCGGTGTGGCCTGGACCGACTGGCGTCGCTGATTGAGGCCACGATAGCGCGTCAGATGGTTCCAGAGCACCTCGACTCCGCTCTTCGGAATCGGGAATGCGAAGTTGCGAGATTCGCTGAAATTGGTCAATCCATTACCGCCGTCGATCGGTTGGGTGTTCAACGCACTCTTTTTCGCGACGTCGTAGATCTCCTGCGGGGCAGCGGCTGTGCGGTGTGTTTTGTATACCGGTATCTTGTAGGTGGCGGGATAGCGATTGAGCATCGCCAATTGTCCCGCGCTGAGCTTGTCTTTGTACTGCGCGGCGTTAGCCGGAGTGATTGTGAACAACGGTTTTTCACCCGCAAATGGATCGCCCAAGAACCGATGGCTGACCGGTGCCGCGCCGGGCTTCAAGCCACCCGTCCACGCCGGAATGCTGCCATCGGCATTGCCCTCCTTCTGCGCGCCGAGCGGGGTTAGGGTAGTACCCAGTTTCGCCGCCTCTTCCTGAGAAACGGCTGCCATCACCTGGCCGGCCAGCAGGGTCAGCGCAAGCGCGCCTATATGCATCATTGTTGTTGTTTTCATGCTTGGTTTCTCTCGACTGTCTTCTGTTTAGAAGTTCACGCCAAAGCTGAGCGCGACGAAGTCACGGTCACCGTTGGTATTGAAATGACCACCAAAGAAATCGGTGTAACTGAGACTCGCGGTGTAGGTGTTCCTGTAATCGGCATCGACACCGAGACTGACGGCCTTGAGTCCTTCTTCAAAGTTCGGGCCGTTGCCATCCACGTCATGCGACCAGGCCAGGTTTGGCGCCAGGTTGATGCCGGCGAATACGTTCGGATAGTCCAGACGGGCGCGGGCGCGGTAGCCCCAGGAGCTGGTGGTGTAGAAGCCCTTGTCGTTGCATTCCTGCTGTGGATTGTTGGTCGTGTTCAGGCACGCGGCATTGGCTGCCCCAGGCTGAACGCCGACACCGAAAATCCCGCTGCGACCGAAGCGCAGATCGGTGCCATCGGCCTCGCCCAGACCATTGATGCGGTTGTAGCCCACCTCACCCACCAGGGTCAGGCGACTGGCTCCCATGACCTGCTCGAAAAACCGGGTGGCGGACATCTGCGTTTGCAGTACCGGCATACGCTTGTAGCCGTTGATCTCGCCGCCCAGGGCAGTGGTGGCATAACCGATGCGGTTCAATAACGCGGTCGGGTTACCCGTCGTGGCACCCGCCAGGTCGGTGTTGTTGAGCTGAAGCGGCATGTTCGGCCGATAACTGATTTCGCCACCCAGCGAGGTGCCGTTAACGTTGGTCTGGAAACTCAGGCCATACAGGCGGATATCTTCGGGGTAATCGACGAAATAACGCGATGCGCGAAGCGCCGGGACCGGGTTGGCGGCATTGAACGCCACGGTCGAACGCAGGGTGCTCAGGTACGGGCTGCGGCTGTGATAGTTCATCGCGTACGCACCGATCTCGGTGTCGTTGAGCTCTGGCACAAACCAGCGCAGGGCCAGACCGTACTGACCGCCGTCACGGGCATCGTTATCCTTCACACGCGGGGTGTAGGCGTCGTCGGTGTTGTTGTTGAAACCGGGCGGGTTGGCGGTATTTTTGGCCAGCCCAGGCGCCAGATCCAGCCCCGCGCCGACCTGACGGTCATTGCAACCTTTGGCCAGAGGATCTGCGCCGAAGAAAGTGCCACAGTTGTCAACGACAGTGCTTTCCCATTCCAGCTGATAGAATGCCTCGGCACTGAAATTCTCGGTGATGTTCTGCGACATGTAGAACATATTGACCGGGATCAGGCCTTCCTTGACCTCGGCACCCGGGCGACGCAAGGCGGCCACGTCGATCGGGTTGATCGAGTTGATGCTGTTGCCGATGAAGGTGCTCTCGCCCCAGCTCACCACCTGCTTGCCCAGGCGCACGTTACCCGGTAGTTCACCGATGTTGTAGCTGTGATAGACAAAGGCATCGAGGAACTCGGCACCGGAAGCCTTGGCCATGTCATTACGACCGCTGTCGTCGATGTCATAGAACGGCCGGTGCTCGTCCTTCAGCTCGAAGTCGTACCAATACTTGCCACGTACAAAGATGCCGCTGTCGCCGTACTTCAACTCCAGGTCATGGATGCCCTTGAATATCTTCGAGAAGGTTTCACCCTTCTTGAAGTTCAGTCGGTTGTCGTCGGACAGCCGGGACGACGAATTGCCGCGCGCACCTTGCGAGTTAAAAGGGGAAATGAAATCAGGATCGCCCCCGCGCACCGCCCAGCTGGCACCCATTGAAAGTGATGTATCGAACTGACCCTTGATTTCCCCGATTTCGAAATTGACGGCATTGGCCTGGGTGCTCATGCCGATGGCAACGGCAGCCGCCAGCAGTTGGGGGCGAAAGCCACCCTGCATTATTGTTTTTGTCATGCGGCACTCCAATTGTGCGAAAAAGTACGACGCGAGCGGGTTTCTGCTGCCAAACGCGATTGCGGCAGAAACGAACTAAAGGTCGCTCTGATGGCGATATCCACGTGTAGGTCTTCCTCGGTGTTTTCTTGTAGTTTTTTGTTTAGAGCGATTCGATCCTAAGAGTCGGACCGGTCATCTCGCCCACCCGCTGGAGGGGGAAATTGGGGGGGATAGTTCAATAAGCGATGAACTGTCGCAGGCGATGGAAGGCTAAAGGGCTTCAGCCTTCGAAGCAGTTCAACGCACGGTAATGATCAAAGGGGATGTAACGTGATCGGCGGTCGCGCATGACTTTGACCATCGCCACCTCCGGGTCGCGAGCAAAGAACAAGCGACCACCAAGAGCCACTACGTGGTCGAGCAGGTGCTCCTTCTCGTCGATCACACGCTCAGCGTTGCGATCCCGGCCGCTGGTCACCTCAAGATCAAGCCAATGCGTCCCAGGAATCAAGTCGCCGCAAAAAACCACTGGGCCGCCTGGCAGCTGAATTTCCGGCAAGAGCTGGCCCGGTGTAAATCCATCGTTTATATGAAAACACCAGCCATCACCGAGTGACTCGCAACGGGTGGTATCGACCAGGATCAAACGGCCACTGCTCTCAAGCCCACGTACCAAGGGTGCGACGAACACCTCCCGATCCCGTGGGTGTGGATGGCGTGCGCGGTGCCAATGCCGTTCACCACACAAATAACGCGCTCGCGGGAACAGAAGGCGCGGCATATCACCCTCCCTCACCCGTTCACTCATGTCATCGGAGAGGTGCGCATGCACGTGAGTCAGCACCACCGAATCGATATCGCTTTCATTCAACCCACGCTGCGCCAGGCTTTCCAGCAAACCCGGGATCCGAGGCTGGCAACGGCAAGTGCGCGCAAGTGGCGCCAACAGATTATCGGCCCCGGCCATGACCAAGATGTTTTTGCCTTGCTCTTGCACCAACAACACCCGTGCAGAAATCTCTACCCTGTTGTCGTGGTCAGGTTTCATCCAGTCGGTCCACAGCTCGCGCGGCGTAAGCCCGAACAACACGCCGCCATCAAGCCTGCAACGCATGCCCGTCAGTGTGGAAATTCTACGGCTCAATTTATTCCCCTTTTTGTGATACACGGCTCGCCCGTTACGGCTGGTTTTCCCGAAAAAAAGGGCCCGAAGGCCCTCAAAAGGGAAAATCAATACGAGCACTGCCGTCGCTTCTTAGTCGACCTGCAGCAGCCGGCCGTATGTCTTGAGGTGATGGTCGTCATTGCCGAACTGATGGCTGAGCATCAGCAAGTGCTTGGCGTGGTGCGACAGCACGTATTCCCAGGTCAAGCCGATGCCTCCATGCAACTGAATACCCTGCTCGGCGATGAACCGGGCAGCGCGCACAATCAACACTTTGGCGGCAGCCAGAGTGCGGCTGCGCTCGTCACTGTCCGGCGTATCGGCCGCGCAAGCGGCGAGGATGGCCATGGAAGTGGCCAGATCCAGTTCGATGCGCATGTCTACCATGCGATGTTGAAGGGCCTGGAACTTGCCGATCACCTGGCCGAACTGCTGACGAGTCTTGAGGTAATCGAGGGTCAGATCGCACACCGCCTCCATGCTGCCGACCGCTTCGGCACACTGCGCTGCCACTGCGCGGCCTTGTTGATAGCGCAGCGCAGTCAGGGCCTGGCCGGGCTCACCGAGCACACTGGCAGCACTGACGAAAACATCGTCCAGGTACAGTTCGCAGGCATTGCGGCCATCCATGGTCGGGTACGCACGACGCTTGACTCCCGGTGCACGCGGATCGAGCAGAAACAGGCTGATACCGCTTTCGTCACGATCGCTGCCAGCGGTACGTGCCGACACGAGGATCAACCCGGCACTGTCCCCGGCGACTACCACCGATTTACGCCCGTTGAGCCGCCACCCCCCGTCCTCGGCGTCGGCGCGGGTGCGTACATCGTGCAACTGGTAATGGCTGGTCGGCTCATCGACGGCCACCGCCAATTGCAATTGTCCGCTGGCAACGGCCGGCAGCAATTCACTGCGTTGCTCGTCAGAGCCTGACTGGGTCAGCAGACCACCGGCGAAGATGACTGAATGAAGGTAGGGTTCCAGACACAGGCCGCGCCCCAGTTCGGTCATGATCAGCAGCGTCTCCACGCCGCTGCCATCAAAGCCTCCCAAGTCCTCGGCGAATGGCACGGCGGTCAGGCCCAACTCCCCCAACTGCCGCCAGAAGGCAAGGCTGTAGCCCAGCTCGCTCTTGGCAAATTGCTCGCGCGCTTCGAACGCATAGTTATCACGCACCAGGCGAGCGGCGGTGTCCTGCAGCATTTGCTGCTCTTCGGATAGTTTGAAGTCCATGATCGCTATTCCCCTTACAGCTCTAGAATCATCTTGGCGATGATGTTCTTCTGGATTTCGTTGGAACCGCCGTAGACCGAAGTCTTGCGCATATCCAGATATTGGCTGGCAGGCGTTGTGCTGTAGTCGCGGTACAGGTCTGCTTGCTTGCCATAGCCCAACTCCTCTTCAACGAAGGGCATGGCATAGGGGCCAAGGACCTTGCTCATCAGATACGTGATGGCCTGGCGGATTTCACTGCCCTTGATCTTCAGGAACGAACTTTCGGCGCCTGGTATCCCATCGTCGCGGGCAGCGGCGACAATGCGCAGGTTGCTCATTTCGATCGCCATCAGCTGAATTTCCAGCTCGACGATTTGCATGCGCAGCTGGATATCATCGATCAGCGGCAGGCCGTCACATTGCTCCTGGCTGGCGATGTGCTTGAGCTGTCCCAGCATCCGCTTGGCCTGGCCAATGCCGGCAATACTGGTACGTTCATGCGTGAGCAGGTACTTGGCGCAGGTCCAGCCCTTGTTCTCCTCGCCGACCAGGTTTTCCAGCGGCACGCGCACGTTGTCGAAGAACACTTCGTTGACTTCATGCTCGCCATCAAGGGTGATGATCGGGCGCACTGTGATGCCTGGAGTCTTCATGTCGATCAACAGGAAGCTGATGCCCCGCTGTTGTTGCGCTTCGGGATCGGTGCGCACCAGGCAGAAGATCCAGTCGGCATAATGAGCCAAGGTGGTCCAGGTTTTCTGGCCATTGACCACGTAGTGATCACCATCGCGCACAGCACGTGTCTTGACAGCGGCCAGGTCAGAACCGGCTCCTGGCTCGGAATACCCCTGACACCACCAGTCTTCGGCACTCAGGATGCGCGGCAGAAAGTGCGCCTTCTGCTCTGGCGTACCGAACTTGATGATCACAGGAGCGACCATGTTGACGCCGAACGGTACGATCCACGGTGCGCCGAACGCGTAGCATTCTTCGTCGAAGATATGCTTTTCCACCGCGCCCCAGCCGGTGCCGCCAAATTCTACGGGCCAACTGGCCGCCAACCATCCGCGCTCATTGAGCAGGCGCATCCAGGTGACCTGGTCTTCTTTGTTGAAACGCTTGCCTTGGCGACCCCGCGCTGCGATATCGGCCGGCAATCTGTCACGCAAAAATGCCCGGACTTCCTCGCGAAAGGCCACTTCGGCAGGGGTGAATTGGATGTCCACTGATGTACTCCTCACATTCGGCTGAAAGTGGGAAAGAACAGCTCGGCTAACCCACTGGCAGCCACGGTAGAAGAATGATCGGTGTGACCTCCCCCCCCACGGAAGGGGGGCTTGGCAGGCAATCGGCATTCGCTCTCAAACAATCGCGCCGACGTTGCGCAGTTCATCGATCTGCCCACTGCTGAAACCGAGTTGCTCAAGGATTTCGAGGGTGTTTTCGCCGTTCTTTACGACCCTTCCCGCCTCCACGGGTGTACGACTCAAGCGGGGAGCGGGTGCCGGGTGCAATACGCCGGCGGTTTCCATGAACAGGCCACGGGCGCGGTTGTGCGGGTGGGTAAAGGCTTCGCTGAAATCCAGCACGGGAGCAAAGCACACATCCGTACCTTCCAGCAGTTGGCTCCAGGCATCGCGGGTTCGAGTCAGGAACAGCGTCTCGAGCTTCTGGCGAAGCACCGGCCAGTCCTGCTTCTGCCATTGCTGCTTGAAATCCGCATCGTCGATACCACACAGCTCCAGCAACAATTGATAGAACTGCGGTTCGATGCTGCCAATAGACACGAACTTTCCGTCGGCGCAGGTGTAGCAACCATAAAAAGGCGCGCCGCCATCGAGCATGTTGTGCTGACGCTGGTCGTCCCACTGCCCCTGATGGCGCCAGTCGTAATACATGCTGCCAAGCAATGTCGCGCCGTCGCAGATGGCGGCGTCCACGATCTGCCCCAGGCCGGATTTCTGCGCCTCGAACAGCCCGGCCAGAATGCCTGTGAGCAAAAACATCGCCCCGCCCCCCATGTCGCCCACCAGATGCAGCGGTGGTGTCGGTGGCCGGTCGGCATGCCCCATGGCGTTGAGCACGCCTGACAGCGCGATGTAATTGAGGTCATGCCCTGCCGCATGTGCCAGTGGTCCACTCTGACCCCATCCGGTCATGCGCCCATAGATCAACCTCGGATTGCGTGCAAGGCAGACTTCCGGGCCCAGGCCAAGGCGCTCCATGACGCCGGGGCGGAAACCCTCGATCAGCACGTCGGCGCCGTCGATCAACTGCAACAACACTTCAGTGGCGCCGGGTTTACGCGGATCAATCGCAATGCTGCGACGTCCGCGCCCGAGCAAGCTGCCATCGGCATTGAGAAAACCGGCCGCATGACGGTCAACGCGAATGACTTCCGCGCCCATGTCCGCCAGCATCATGGCGGCGAACGGCGCAGGGCCGATCGCATTCATTTCAACTACTTTCACACCTGCCAAAGGTCCGGGCATCTCAGGGGTCTCTTTTGTTATAGGGAAGCTGTTCGCTGCGACCCAAGACACTAGGCGCACAGCACCACAACCGCCCCACTCCCTGAAGGGGGGAACTACCCCCCCCTACCCGCCCACGCCCTCCGCAATCCGGTCAGATGCCAGCACCCGCTTCAAAATTTCACGCGTGTGCCGGCATTGCCTTGGGGTTTCATACTGAACGCTCGCCCAACCATTGCTCGAGTCTGGGCCACATCCGCTTCACCGCGGCCGGCCCCGCCACCAGGCTGACATGACCGCCCGGCAGCATCAGTTCTTCCTTGTCACGCGAACTCACGCGAGCCACCAGGGGCTGCGCACAGTCCGGCGGCACCAGGGAGTCGTATTGCGCGATGACGTGCAGCAGCGAGACTTCGATATTTTTCAGATCAACCTCTTGGCCACCGATGCGCATGCCGCCTTCGTACAGTGAGTTTCTTTGCCCCAGCTCCAGATGAAGCTGCCGCAAGTACTCACCGGGAAGCGGCAAGGTTTCGTCGTTGAAACGCGCCATCATGCGGTAGCCCCTGACGTAGTTGTCGTTCCACATGTTGTCCCAAAGACGAGCCTGGCCGGCAATTCGGCCTGCGGGGCGATGCAACTCGATCGCCTTGATGATGGTCTCTGGCGGGACAAGGCCGTTCGCATCGATCAAGCGCTCGATGTTGATGTGCCGTTGTTTGGCCAGGGGCATCTTCGTCCAGTCGATGGGCGTGGTGAAACAGACCAGGTTTTTCAGCGGACCACCGGGATGCAGTGCGGCGTAAAGCGTCGCCAGAACACCGCCCATGCAATAGCCGATCAGCGTGATGTCTTCCACGCCCGTGTCTTGCTGTACTCGGCGGATGCAATCGGGAATGAAGTCGAGCACATAGTGTTCGAGCTTTAGGTGGGACTCTTCCCGGCTCGGCGCGATCCAGTCCATGACATAGACGTCGTAACCCCGGGCGAGCAGAAACTCGATCAGGCTCTGCCCCTTTGTCAGATCGAAAATGGCAGCCTTGCTGGTAGTCGCCATGACGAACAACAGCGGCACGCGGTAAATCTCGTCCGCTGTGGCGTGATAGTGGTAGAGACACAAAGTGCCGCGACGGTGCAGCAGGGTCTTGGGCGACAGGCCTACGGCCGGTGGCGGCGTGCCGAGATACTCGAGGCCCTTGAGACCCCGCTTGACCATCATGCAGAGCTCGGAGCGCAGCCTGTTAGCCAACGGCAAGTCGCAGACCTTGTTGTCATTCGGCTGAGGCATCTTTGCTCCCTTCCTTTTTTTCTCTTTTGGAGGCCGCTTTGCGGGGTGCCGGTAATAGTTCGGCTCGTGGACGTCGCGTGCGTGGGGGGCGAGGTGCAATTTGCGTGCAGGTGGCAGCTGGAAGCAATTGGTCGAGCTTGTCCTCGACCCGCCGCAGCGAAGCGGCAAGGGCGTCGACTTCGCCACGGCTGGGAACGTCCAGATGCTTGTACAGACGCTCGAGTGATGTCTGCGACAGGTGCTGCAAGCCGTGCGAGACCCTCGCATATTGGTCGATCACGAGGCCCACTTCCTTTGAATCCAAATGACGTGCGGCCAAGGCATTGACGCCGTTTTCGAACCGGGTGATAGCTTCACGATACAGTTTGAACGGATCCGGTAATGCCATGACTTATTCCTCGATCAAGGATTCACAGTGCAGTTTTTTTCGGTTGGCCAGGTTTGCCGTGCAGCCATTCGATCAAGACCGGAAATGGCTTTGCGCCGCATCATTATGGTGGGCAAGAACCACGGCCTGATGCACAGTCGGCAGGCACTGACAGCCTTTGGCGACAGCAGCCGCAACAAGGCGATCCCCCAGCGCTCGGTGACAACCCAGGTGGTCAGGGTCGACGTAGCCAATTCGTGGGCGGTAGCTCGCAGGCGCGAAGACCTGCATCGCCCTCGGTCGGCAATCTCGATCGTTCTGTCCGGCGCCGGTTGTTGAGCGAAAACGCCCGTCAACGCGTCGCCGATACGCTGCAGCGCGTCACGACTTGCACCATTGACCGAATCGAAATTGAGAAATCCATGAAATTGGCCCCGGTAGTGCAACAGCTCTACCGGCACGTCGGCAGCGCGCAGACGGGCGGCATAGTCCAGACCGTCGTCGCGGATCGGATCGAAACCGGCGCTGACGATGACTGCCGGTGCCAGACCGCGCAAGTCCGGGCTACGGCGTGGCGAATACCAAGGGTCGAGCAGGTCCAGCGTGTCGAGCGAAGGGGCCAGGGTCTTCTCGATCCACTGCACTGCATGATCGGTCAGCAGGGTACGACCGAACGCGTTCTGCGCGTAGGACGGGAATTTTTCCACCAGCTCGGTTGCCGGGTAGACCAGCACTTGCAGGCTTAACTTCGGGCCCCCACGACGCAGACTTTCCTGGGTAACGGCAGCACAGAGATTACCGCCCGCTGAATCACCACCAATCGCCAGGCGAGTCGTATCGATCCCCATCCCTGCTCCATTCTTTGCCATCCATTCGAGTGCCGCGAGAGCATCTGCCCGGCCGGCAGACAGATCGTGCTCAGGGGCCAGGCGATAGCGAACGGCGATGACGATGCAGTTGGCGGCCAGAGCAATGCTACGGCAAATGCCATCGGCGGTGTCCAGATCACCAATGATGAACCCGCCGCCGAAAAACCACATGAACGCCGGCCTGGGTTGCGTGGCTTCGTCAGGCTTGAAGATACGTAACGCGATCGGACCGCCCGGGCCGTCAATCAGTTGCTCAGTCACCGATCCCACCCGTGGGGTTCGGCCCAGTGCAAGTGCCGTCAATCGCCAGCCTTGGCGCAATCTGGGCAGTGAGTAATCCTCTGCAGGACGCATTGCCATGGAAAGGTTGGCCAGGCGCAGGAATGCACGCGCCTCACGATCGGGTTGGTGCGCGCGCAACACTCGAGGCATGCCGATCGCTTGTCGCTTGGAGTCCGTTTCTTGTTTTTTGTTGTTTTTCATTGCCTCTCCGTTTGCCAGGGGATCTAAATACCGCACATCAGCAAAAGCCTACTGGGCACAACGGACTCCGGTGGCTCCCCACAATGGGGGGGCAGATCTCGAAAAATACTGGCATTGGATTTGAGAGGGTATGCAGTTCGATGAGAGAATTTGACTCCGCGCCGATTGCAGCCCTTCGCGACGGGCAGAAATCGGCCGATTCTGTTGAAAAAGTCGGCCGTGTCTTCCACGACAGAAAAGTACGCGCTTGAGATTGAAATCTTTACTTTAAGCAGTGGATTCCGGGTTCACATTTTGCGTAGCAGCGCGCAAAAAAGGCGTTTTCAGCGGTTAGTATTCGGGCAGTCTGGAAGAACCTACTTTTTCAACAGAATCGGCCAGCAGCGGTCATTCATCGTCACCCCTGTAATAGCCGCCTGCCTATGTATAGCGAGAATCGCAGCGAATCCGATGAGTGTCCCCCACCCCAAAAACTCAACAACCGAACCGATTCGTTGATCTGGGCTACATGGATCTTGAATAACTGCCCTCTTGCTACATCGCTGAGTGCTCTAGCGCACCCCTATGGTGGAGAACCCAAGTCTTGTGGCAGATCCAGTTCAAGTCGCCACACAAGCGCCTTGCCATCCACACTGGATTCGGTCTGCACCTTGCCTTGCAGCACTAGCACCAGGCGCTGGATGCTGGCACGCCCCAATAGGGCTGTTGGGTCGTCCTCACCCGGTTCAAGCCAAGGCGACAATTCAAGACTCAGGCGCAGAAAACCACGAGGCAGGATACGCGTCGACAGTATCAAGGAAACTTTGGGTGGCGGTGTTCCCTGCACCAGGTAGGCAAACAGGCTTTCCAGCAATTGACGGTAATGTCGGACATCGATCCAGGCGCTTTTCAACGCCCGAAGGCCCGGCCCCAGATTCAACTGACAGCCCTTTGATTCGAGCTGCTGGCGAATTGGCCCAAGCAGTTCTTCCGTCAGCGCTCCCAGGTTGTGAGCCTCGCGCAGCGTCTCCTGATCGTGCGCATCCAGCGTTATCCAGTCGTCGAGCCTGGCCAGGGAATGGCGCATGCTGTCGACGTGCCGGGTCAGCTTGTCCAAAATGCGCTCAGGAGGGTCGAAGTCTGGCAACAGTAGTGCCTTGAGGCTTTTCTGCATCGCCTCTATTTTCACCTGCAACTCCTGGCTGACCGCTGCCAACGTGGAGCTTTTCAGGTGACTTTCGTAACGCGCCTCGGCACCTTCGTGACGCAATGTGGTGAGCAGCCTGTCACGCTCCGTAAGGTCGCGCATGCCACCGAACATGGCCACAAGCTCACCGGCCTCGTTACGGAATGGCGTACACCAGACATACATCACGTTCGATATCCCGTCATTCTCGATAACGGCTTCGGCCATGAACGACTCCTGGCGAATGACCGTTTCGCGCAAGCGCATTTCTGAGTCCTGGCGCATTTGCGCCGGCAACCATTTTGCCTGCGCAAGCGTCGTGCCTCGAATGTTCTCGAAGCTTTCACCTGTGTAGGCCAGGTAACGGCGATTACACATCAGCAGCCGTCCTTCCAGATCGCGCACGAACATTGGGTAGGGTGCAGAATCGAGCAACGCACGCAATAAGTCGTACTCACGCAGCAGTTGCGGATCGAGGAAGGACTCATGCCCCACGCTGGGATCTTCACCGGCGACCAGGCCATACGTACGGGCCACTTCCAGCAACTGGAAATCATTGCTGGCCTTGAGTTTCTGATGCAGGCGCGCTTTGTAGGTACTCACCGTTTTGTAGCTGAGGCTCAATTGCTCGGCGATGTCTTTGTTGTTGAGCCCTTGGCTGAGCATCTGCAAAACCGTGAGTTCACGTCCAGACAGTTGCTCCAGCTCGTTCGCACCCTCATCGCGCATGCTGCTGGCGTCCTGACGGGTGACTTCACGCGGAAAATAACGGCGCCCATGGCTGAGCGCCAGAAGCGCACTTTCCAGTTCTGTCACGGCGTCGGTTTTGCTGACAAAGGCATCCGCCCCGGCTTGTAGCGAACGTGTGGCGTAGAGACTGGCCTCCTGGACGCTATAGACCAGCAACTTGATGCCTTCGTGGCTGGCGCGTAGCCGGCGCAGCAGATCCAGACCGCCCAGACGCGGGACCAACAACTCAATGATCACCATATCCGGGTGCAACTGGCGGCATTGCATCAGCGCATCCTGGCCATTGTCGACTTCGGCCAGCACGGTATGGCCTGCACGTTCAAGCAACGCCCGCAGACCATTGCGAACGATAGGCAGATGGTCCACGAGCAGCACAGTGCCCATGCGTTTTTCCCTATGAGTCGATTCCTGTGCCCAAGCATAGACCAGGGCAACAATAGAGAGTCACTCCTACAACACGTTGAAACGGGATCAAGGTGAAGTTCTGAGCGGGTCTGGGTCGATTTCGGCCTGTTGCGACTGGCTGAATTCAACCCATTGCTGCCTTTCACGTATCGCGGATACCCGCCAGAAGCGGACACACAACGTCGATTTACTTCCCGGAAAACAGTGCCAAACGAACAGCCAGCCCCAAGAAAACCGCGCCCAATAGCTGATTAAGTCTCTTGGCAATGCTGACATCGCTGGCCAACTTGCTCCCAACCTTGCTGGCCAAGAGAATCACAGCACCATTCACGACCAATCCGATGGCATTCAAAATGGTCGCAAATGTCAGCATTTGTACAACCAGAGAGCCTTTGGTGGGATCCACGAATTGTGGAAAAAGAGCCAGTACAAAGAGCGCCATTTTTGGATTCAACAGATTAGTCACCAGACCTTGCCGAAAAATGCGAAATAGCGGTGTGGACGGTAGGGCTTCATCCGGTGCCAAAGGTGATGAGCTACTGGTGAACGCTTTCCACGCAAGAAATGCCAAGTACGCGGCACCGGCGAATCTGACGAGGTCGTAAGCATCGGGCACAGCGGCCATCAACTGCGACAGTCCGAGTGCTGCGGCCAATGCGTGGCAATAAGTGCCTGCCTGAATGCCTGCAAGTGATACAAAGCCCGAAGCTCGACCTTGGCTCATACTTCGCGAAGCAATCAACAACATGTCTGGGCCAGGTGTCAGCGTGAGCGCAACGCAAGCGCCTGCGAAAAGTAATGCTACAGAAACGTCGATCATAAATGCCTCAGACTCTTATTGTTAAAGTCGCCTTGCTGGCGAATGAAGGCATTTTACAGAAGGCTCACGACCGCCATGAACCGCAGGCATGCTACTTTCGACGAATTGCGGTCACTAGCGAACGGCTGCAATGGGTTGTGGATTCAACCGGTCGATTGCTACCGCTCTCGTATAGCCAAATATTAGGGATTACTTCACTGAAGTTAGTTAGGACGTCGTTCCCACCGAGTCTTGCGATACGAAAAAAGCGATCTTCTGAGATATGGTTCTAGAAAGCAGTTGCGAGGTGAAGTTTCATGCAATGCACCATCACTGAGATAGCACGACGCGTCGGCATATCGAAAGCCGCGATCATTCAGGCTCGCAACCAGGGTCGAATTCCTGAATCACTTTTCGGCGTGACGGAGAGCGGACGGACATGTATAGCTGACGCTGAACTGGCGGAGAAGGTATTGCGGCGAACCATTGGGCTTAGGATCAACAGCACGTTGCGCATGCCACGTAGCAGCTGAACTACTTTCTCAGCAGATAAATCGAACATCTTCGCGCCGCCTAGCAAGGGGGAGCGTGTTTACCCCCTTGTTTACCCCTAAACCAAAAATGAAAAAGCCCAACCTTTTCAGATTGGGCTAACTCATTGAATTATATGGTCGGGACGGAGTGATTCGAACACTCGACCCCTAGCACCCCATGCTAGTGCGCTACCGGACTGCGCTACGCCCCGACTAGGCGTGTAACTCGTTCCTCTTCTCGAGGAACGCTCAAGAATATATCCCAAGCTTTTGAAAACTGGAAGTATTCATATGCAGGAAATTATTTCTTGAGAACTACCAACACGTCTTCCAACTCAGCAATCATCTGCCGAATCATCTGCTTGTATTGGGTGGTGTCGTCTTTGGCTTCATCGCCGGACAAGCGCAAGCGTGCGCCGCCGATGGTGAACCCTTGATCGTAAAGAAGCGCGCGGATCTGCCGGATCATCAGCACGTCTTGTCGCTGATAATACCGGCGGTTTCCGCGGCGTTTGACGGGGTTGAGTTGAGGAAACTCCTGCTCCCAATAGCGCAGCACGTGCGGTTTTACCGCACACAGCTCGCTGACTTCACCGATGGTGAAGTAGCGTTTGCCTGGGATGACGGGTAGCTCGTCGTTATGACTTGGTTCCAGCATAAGCCTCAACTCGGGCCTTCAACTTCTGCCCTGGACGAAAGGTGACCACACGGCGAGCCGTGATCGGGATTTCTTCCCCCGTTTTCGGATTGCGGCCAGGCCGCTGGCGTTTGTCCCGAAGGTCGAAATTGCCGAAACCGGACAATTTGACTTGTTCGTTGTCTTCAAGAGCATGCCTGATTTCTTCAAAAAACAGTTCGACCAATTCCTTGGCCTCCCGTTTATTCAGACCCAGCTCTTCATACAGACGTTCCGCCATCTCAGCTTTCGTCAGAGCCCCCATACGTCACTTCCTTAACGTGGCGTTCAACCTTTGTTCGAGCGAGGTGAGGATGTTTTGCGTCGTGGTATTCACCTCATCGTCATTAAGAGTGCGCGATGGATGCTGCCAGGTCAAGCCAACTGCAAGGCTTTTTCTATCAGGATCAATGCCTTTACCCTGATACACGTCAAATAGCCTGAGGTCCGTCAGCCATTCGCCTGCATTTTCACGGATTACGTCCAGAACAGCGCTGGCTGCGACGTCTTTTTCGGCGATCAGTGCAAGGTCACGACGCACTTCAGGGAAGCGCGACAACTCACTGAATTTAGGCATTTTGCCCAACGCCACTTCAGCCAGAACCAACTCGAAAACGAAGACTGGACGATCGAGACCGAGGGTCTTCGACAATTCAGGGTGAATGGCCCCCACAAAACCTGCCAAACGCCCTTCACGCTCGATGCGCGCGGTTTGACCCGGGTGCAGCGCTGGGTGTTTGCCTGGCACGAAAGTGAACGAGTCCAGCGCACCGGCAAAGCCCAGCACCGCTTCCACATCAGCCTTGACGTCAAAGAAGTCCACGACATCGCGACCTTGTGCCCAGCCTTCTGGCAGACGACTGCCGCAAACAACACCTGCCAACATAGGCTCTTGCTTCAGGCCTTCAAGCTGACCAACGAAACGCAGGCCGCTTTCGAACAGGCGGACACGATCCTGCTGACGGTTCAGATTGTGCTGGAGTGCCTTGACCAGACCTGGCCACAAGGATGAACGCATGGCCGCCATGTCGTTCGAAATCGGGTTGGCCAACAGCAGCGGTTCTACACCCGGATTAAACAGTTCGAATTGTTTCGGATCGATGAAGCTGTAGGTGATCGCTTCCTGATAGCCACGGGCGACCAACAGGCGACGAAGTTCAGGCAGATCGCTACGCGCTTCAGACTTGGCTTGCGGCGCCAGACGAGCTTGCGGATAACGAACCGGCAGACGGTTGTAACCGTATAGACGGGCCAGCTCTTCGATCAAATCGACTTCCAGGCTGATGTCGAAGCGATGGCTTGGCACTTCTACTCGCCACTGCCCTGCCCCTTCGGCGGAGACGGTCAGGCCCAACCCATTGAGCAGACGCTCGACTTCGGCCGAATCCATTTCCATGCCCAGCATCTGGGTGATGCGCTGTGCACGCAACGTAACCGGAGCAATCTTCGGCAGATGCTGTTCGCTGACGGTTTCGATGATTGGACCAGCTTCGCCGCCAGTGATCTCCAGCAGCAGGCCAGTGGCGCGCTCCATGGCTTCACGGGCCAGTTGCCAGTCAACACCACGCTCGTAACGGTGCGAGGCATCGGTGTGCAGGCCATAGGAACGGGCCTTGCCAGCGACCGCAATCTGATCGAAGAACGCGCTTTCAAGGAAAATATCGCGAGTGGTCGCAGTGTTGACACCACTGTGCTCGCCACCCATGACGCCGGCAATCGCCAGAGCGCGGGTGTGGTCGGCGATCACCAGGGTATCGCTACGCAGCGTTACTTCCTGACCGTCGAGCAGAACCAGTTTCTCGCCTTCTTCGGCCATGCGAACACGGATGCCGCCATTGATTTCGGCGAGATCGAACGCGTGCAGTGGCTGACCCAGTTCCAGCATCACATAGTTAGTGATGTCTACAGCTGCATCGATGCTGCGCACTTCGGAACGACGCAGACGCTCAACCATCCACAACGGCGTTGGCTTGGACAGGTCGACGTTACGGATCACACGACCCAGGTAACGCGGGCAAGCGGCCGGCGCCAGCACTTCAACCGAACGCACTTCATCATGCACAGCTGGAACGGTCGCAACGACCGGGCGGGTGACGCTGGCAGCGTACAGCGCGCCGACTTCACGGGCCAGACCGGCCAGGGACAGGCAGTCACCGCGGTTCGGGGTCAGGTCAACCTCGATGCTGGCGTCGTCCAGGCTCAGGTACTCACGAATGTCCTGACCGACCGGAGCATCGACTGGCAATTCCATCAGGCCATCGTTGCCCTCACCCACTTGCAGTTCGGCCTGCGAGCACAACATGCCGTTGGACTCAACGCCCCGCAGCTTGGCTTTCTTGATTTTGAAATCGCCCGGCAGTTCGGCACCGATCATGGCGAACGGGATCTTCAGGCCCGGGCGCACGTTTGGCGCGCCGCAAACGACCTGAAAGGTTTCCGGACCATTGCTGACCTGGCAAACACGCAGCTTGTCAGCGTCCGGGTGCTGCTCGGTGCTCAGCACTTCGCCCACGACCACACCACTGAAAACACCGGCGGCCGGCGTAACGCTATCGACCTCAAGACCGGCCATCGACAGACGAGCAACCAGCTCGTCGCGACTTACCTGCGGGCTTACCCAGCCACGCAGCCATTGTTCACTGAATTTCATCCTGCTCTCCTAAGAATTCGTTACGACTAGCGAAATTGCGCGAGGAACCGCAAGTCGTTGTCGAAGAACAGACGCAAGTCGTTCACGCCGTAACGCAGCATGGCCAGACGTTCAACGCCCATGCCGAAGGCAAAGCCCGAAAACTCTTCCGGGTCGATCCCGGACATGCGCAACACGTTCGGGTGAACCATGCCGCAGCCCATCACTTCCAGCCAGCCGGTCTGCTTGCAGACGCGGCAGCCTTTACCGCTGCACATCACGCATTCCATATCGACTTCAGCGGACGGCTCGGTGAACGGGAAATACGAAGGACGGAAACGTACGGCCAGTTCTTTTTCGAAGAACACGCGCAAGAATTCTTCGATGGTCCCTTTCAGGTCAGCGAAGTTGATATCGCGATCGACCAACAGGCCTTCAACCTGGTGGAACATCGGCGAGTGAGTGATATCGGAGTCGCTACGGTACACACGGCCTGGGCAGACGATGCGGATCGGCGGTTGTTTCGATTCCATGGTGCGGACCTGTACCGGCGAGGTATGGGTGCGCAGCAACATGTTGGCATTGAAATAGAAGGTGTCATGCATCGACCGGGCCGGGTGATGGCCTGGGATGTTGAGCGCTTCGAAGTTGTGATAGTCGTCTTCAACCTCAGGGCCTTCGGCGATGCCGTAGCCGATGTGGGTGAAGAACTGTTCGATACGTTCCAGAGTGCGGGTAACCGGATGCAGACCACCGGAGGTCTGACCGCGGCCAGGCAGGGTCACGTCAATCGACTCGGCAGACAGTTTGGCGGCCAGGTCGGCCTCTTCAAACAGTGCCTTGCGAGCGTTGAGAACCTCTGTGACACGCTCCTTGGCAACGTTGATCAGCGCGCCGACTTGCGGACGCTCTTCTGCCGGCAAATTCCCCAGGGTCTTCATCACCTGAGTCAATTCACCCTTCTTGCCAAGGTAGTGAACCCGGATTTGCTCCAGGGCATTGATATCTTCAGCGCTTTGCACAGCCTCTAGTGCTTGAGAGACGAGCGCATCCAGGTTTTCCATGTACAGACTCCAGATACAAAATAGGGGAAGAGCTTGAAGGCTCTTCCCCTATTTATGACGTTTAACACCTGGCCCCACAGAGGTGAGGCCGGGTGACTGTCGGGGGTACTTAAGCCAAGGTGGCTTTAGCTTTCTCGACAATCGCAGCAAACGCCGCTTTTTCGTTCACTGCCAGATCAGCCAGAACCTTACGGTCGATCTCGATGGACGCTTTTTTCAGGCCGGCGATGAAACGGCTGTAGGACAGACCGTTGATACGTGCACCAGCGTTGATACGAGCGATCCACAGAGCGCGGAACTGACGTTTTTTCTGACGACGGTCACGGTAGGCGTATTGGCCTGCCTTGATTACCGCTTGCTTGGCAACACGGAATACGCGCGAGCGAGCGCCGTAGTAGCCTTTAGCAAGTTTCAGAATTTTTTTGTGACGTTTACGGGCAATGACGCCACGCTTTACACGAGCCATGAGTTACTTCCTCTATTCTTGACTAAAATTAACGAAGGCGCAGCATGCGCTCGACTTTTGCCACGTCAGACGGATGCAGCAAGCTGCTACCGCGCAGTTGACGCTTACGCTTGGTCGACATTTTAGTCAGGATGTGGCTCTTGAAAGCGTGCTTGTGCTTGATACCGTTAGCAGTTTTCAGAAACCGCTTAGCAGCACCACTTTTCGTTTTCATTTTTGGCATGTTCGGATACTCCGCATTCAGTTGATAAACATAATCAGAAGGCCTGCCGTGCCCTGTTGATTACTTCTTCTTTTTCGGGGCGATGACCATGATCAGCTGGCGTCCTTCCATCTTAGGATGCTGTTCGACCGAACCGTACTCGAGCAAGTCACCTTCAACTCGCTTGAGGAGTTCCATCCCCAGCTCCTGGTGGGCCATCTCACGGCCGCGGAATCGCAAGGATACCTTGGCCCTGTCCCCATCACTCAGGAAACGTACCAGGTTGCGCAGTTTTACCTGGTAATCCCCTTCCTCCGTCCCTGGACGAAACTTGATTTCTTTAACCTGAATCTGCTTCTGGTTTTTCTTGGCCGCGGCAATCTGCTTCTTCTTCTCGAAGATCGACTTGCCGTAGTCCATCAGCTTGCAAACAGGGGGTACTGCATCGGCGGAAATTTCCACCAGATCCAGCTTGGCCTCTTCAGCCTTAAGAAGCGCGTCTTCAATTGACACAATCCCAAGCTGCTCACCCTCAGCCCCAATTAACCGAACCTCGCGTGCCGAGATATTCTCGTTGATCGGGGCTTTCGGTGCAGCTCGTTTATCTTGTCTCATTTCACGCTTAATAATAATTACTCCGAATCTGGGCGACCACGCCGGGAAACCGCTTGCGCGAGAAACTCAGCGAACTGGGCGACGGGCATCGAGCCCAGGTCAGCACCTTCACGAGTACGCACAGCGACAGTCTGCATCTCGACTTCCCGATCTCCAATAACCAAGAGATAGGGAACCTTGAGCAAAGTATGCTCGCGGATTTTAAAGCCGATCTTTTCATTTCTCAAGTCAGACTTGGCACGAAATCCGCTTTCGTTGAGAGTTTTTTCAACCTCGGCGGCAAAATCGGCCTGTTTATCAGTGATATTCATGATCACTGCCTGGGTCGGAGCCAGCCACGCGGGGAACGCACCCTCGTAGTGCTCGATCAGGATTCCGACGAAACGTTCGAAGGAGCCCAGGATCGCCCGGTGCAACATTACCGGGTGCTTGCGACTGTTGTCTTCGGAGACGTATTCGGCTCCCAAACGGACAGGCAGGTTAAAATCGAGCTGAAGGGTACCACACTGCCAGACTCGGCCAAGGCAATCTTTCAACGAGAATTCGATCTTCGGACCGTAGAACGCACCTTCGCCCGGCTGCAGATCGTACGGCAGGCCAGCGCTATCAAGGGCTGCGGCCAATGCCGCTTCTGCGCGATCCCACAGCTCGTCGGAACCAACGCGTTTTTCCGGACGAGTGGACAGCTTCATCTCGACGTCTTTAAAGCCGAAGTCGGCATAAACGTCCATGGTCAGCTTGATGAATGCAGCGGATTCGGCCTGCATCTGCTCTTCAGTACAGAAGATGTGGGCGTCATCCTGGGTGAACGCACGCACGCGCATGATGCCGTGCAACGCACCCGATGGCTCGTTACGGTGGCAAGCACCGAATTCGGCCAGGCGCATCGGCAACTCGCGGTAGCTTTTCAGGCCCTGATTGAACACTTGCACGTGGCAAGGGCAGTTCATTGGCTTGATGGCGTAGTCGCGGTTTTCCGACTGAGTGGTGAACATGTTGTCGGCGTAGTTGGCCCAGTGCCCGGATTTCTCCCACAGGCTGCGGTCAACGACTTGTGGAGTCTTGATCTCCAGGTAACCGTTGTCGCGCTGAACCTTGCGCATGTATTGCTCGAGCACCTGGTACAGCGTCCAGCCATTCGGGTGCCAGAACACCATGCCCGGCGACTCTTCCTGGGTGTGAAACAGGCCCAGGCGTTTGCCGATCTTGCGGTGATCGCGCTTTTCAGCTTCTTCAATGCGCTGGATGTAAGCCGCCAATTGCTTCTTGTCCGCCCATGCGGTGCCGTAAACGCGCTGCAATTGCTCGTTTTTGGCATCGCCACGCCAGTAGGCGCCGGACAACTTGGTCAATTTGAAGGATTTCAGGAAGCGCGTGTTCGGCACGTGCGGGCCGCGGCACATGTCGACGTATTCTTCGTGATAATACAGGCCCATAGCCTGTTCGTTCGGCATGTCCTCGACCAGGCGCAACTTGTAGTCTTCGCCACGGGCCTTGAACACTTCGATCACTTCGGCGCGCGGAGTGACTTTCTTGATCACGTCGTAATCTTTCTCGATCAGCTGCTGCATGCGCTGTTCGATGGCAGCCATGTCGTCCGGAGTGAAAGGACGCTCGAAGGCGATGTCGTAATAGAAGCCTTCGTCGATGACCGGCCCGATCACCATTTTGGCGGTCGGGTACAACTGCTTGACCGCGTGGCCAACCAGGTGGGCGCAAGAGTGGCGAATGATCTCCAGCCCCTCTTCATCCTTTGGCGTAATGATTTGCAGCGTGGAATCGCTGTCGATGATGTCACTGGCGTCGACCAGCTTGCCATTGACCTTGCCGGCCACGGTGGCCTTGGCCAGCCCGGCACCAATGGATGCGGCGACCTCGGCTACGGAAACCGGGTGATCGAATGAACGTTGACTGCCGTCGGGAAGAGTAATAGTTGGCATGGCGCCTCCTCTCCTAGTGGTGACCCCTACCAAAGGTCACGTGGGTTGGGATGAGCCAGTACAAGATCCGATCCAGGCCATTCAATGACGAACGCCTGCCTTACAGCGGCAGGAGCCTTGCGGCCAACCGGAAAACCGAACCAGAGTGACTGGGATTCAAATCAGGGTTATTCGCGCAGTTGCCGCCACCGGGACTGAAGGTCATCCGGAGCTTGCAAACGCCCGAGCGAGGCATGCTAGCACAGATGACCGGTCGTCGACGCAAGCAGACTTTGTGCGGGGGCAAATCGGGCCTATTTATGCCAGAGTGCTGAACTTGAACACCGCTTCGCCCCTCAATAACACGTCATTGACCCACAAGGAGCATCCCAGCATGCGTCTGAACCGTTTGTTCGCCGTAATCGCCCCTATCATTCTGCTGCTGCCATTGGCCGCCCATGCTGACTGGCCAAAGGGGGAACGCGAGAAATACATGGCGCAGTGCGTTCCCGCGGCAGCACAAAAGATCGGTGATGCGAAGGCAAAAGCCGTCTGTGGTTGCGGCGCCGATCAGCTCAAATCATATCCTGCCAAAGACCTCCAGGCATTGATGAACGGCTCTGCGAGTCCAGAGCTGGGGCAACAGGCAATGCAGAAAATCGCCACTTGCAGAGTCGATACCGGCGCGAAGAAATAAGCGTCTCGCATTGGTTTTTTCACCTGCAATGACCGAAAAAACAGGCCGAATGTCGCTTTGTCAGACATTTTTTGAAGGTTTTACAGCTTTTTTTTCGTCTTTACTTTCAGCTGAAAGCCTTTAAAAACGGGGCTTCCAGCCATTTGAAGCAGCAAAGAACGCTCGACAGCAAGGCAAACAGCACGTCCGGGGGGCTCCCAAAGCGAACATTTCGACTATGATACTCCGGTGTGCCCAGTTGGCCTGAGCAGCACAGCACTACTGAAAATATATGTTTCTTGGAGATACACCATGTCTAATCGCCAAACCGGCACCGTTAAATGGTTCAACGATGAAAAAGGCTTCGGCTTCATCACTCCTCAAGGTGGCGGTGACGACCTGTTCGTACACTTCAAAGCTATCGAAAGCGACGGTTTCAAAAGCCTGAAAGAAGGCCAGACTGTTTCCTTCGTGGCTGAGAAAGGCCAAAAGGGTATGCAAGCTGCACAAGTTCGCCCAGAGTAAGTTTCTGGCGCACTAAAAAAACCCCGTCCATGCGACGGGGTTTTTTATGGGCGAAACAAATGCCCGGCATGCTCAGCCGCAATTGACGCGAGTGACCACCCGACTGGCATCGGTGTGCAGGTTCAAGCGATCAGAGCGGTATTCCAGTGTCACCATGTCATTGGGCGACAGGAACCGAGCATTCTGTGCACCTGCGCGAGTGCGCGCCTGCTCCAGCAGCTCGGGTGAAGCCGCTTTGCCGAGAGTGAATTCGGCAGCCTTTGCCTCACAGCGGCTATGTCCAGTGTCAGTCGTCGCTAGGGGGTCTGTTGCCGGTTCGGATGATGTACTGCTGCAACCTGCCAGCAGAGTGACGGCAAACAAAGCACCCAATGACGCGAGCTTCCAAGGCATGACGCCTCCTTTGTAAATATTATGCGAGCGCCGAGTTTGCCTGAGCACCGCCCTTCTCCTCATCACTCAATCGTGACTGAATATGAAAAGTGATCAATAAACGTCGATGTAGTCGTACGGCGGATTTGGCCAGTTCTCTTTCAGCGCATTGAAAATCTGCATGACCCAGACTTCGTCACTGGCTGCGACCAATCCTACATAGCCCGAGCCTTTGGCCCACGTCTCTAGCCGAAATTGCAGCCCGCCGATGTCAGTGCCACCGACGACACCCGAGGAAATGTAGGCGATGCCGCCTTGGGTGACCCGCAATTGAGTGTGCTCATCGTCACTGGCGGACGCCAACAGTTGGCGCACAGCCTCAAGGGTCAAACCGTCAGGAGTGTTCAAATCGATCTGCACAGCGCGGTCCTTGAAAGTTCATCAAAGACCAAGTGTCGCATAGCCCTCCCCCCATGCCTAAGTCGGAGTGCCAAACGTCGCGCAAAATGCTTAACTCGCTCCCTAGACCTCCCCTAATTCACGAGTGCCATCATGACCACTGTAAGCATCGACGCCGACATCAAAGCCAAGTGGCAAGACGGGCACAGCTCTTACAGCCCGGGCAGTACGGAAGAACTCGGCATAATCGCTATCGATCTATTGGTCAGGGACATTGGAACCGAGGCCGCCCAGCACTTCATCAAGCAGATTTTCGAAAAACACCTGGCGGACCAAAAAGCTGCGGAGACAGTACGGGCGTAAACCCGCAGACTGGCACCTGCGGGCGGGCGGTTTACTTCAGTCGCGCCAGGCGCTGAGTCAACAAGTCGAAGAAGCCTTGTGCGTCGCCACTTTCAACCCAGAAAGCGTTTTTCGGTGCTTTCAGGCCGTCATACCAGTCGACAATGGTTTGACCAAAGGTCGGGCCTTCGCGGCTATCAACCACCACGTTGACCGAGCGACCGGTAAACAACTCAGGCTTGAGCAGGTAGGCAATGACGGTTGCGTCATGCACCGGGCCACCCGAAAGACCGTAGTGCTCCATAGCACCCTTGACGTACTCATTGATAATATCGCCCACCAGCTTGCTGGCATTGTTGTTGATCGCCGCGATCTGCTTCAGACGAGCTTCGCTGGTGAGAATCTTGTGGGTCACATCCAGCGGTAGATAGGTTAGCTTCACGCCACTTTTCACCACGACTTCAGCAGCCTGCGGATCGGCGAACAGGTTGAACTCGGCCACCGGCGTGATGTTGCCACCGTTGAAATGCGCGCCGCCCATGACCACCACTTCCTTGATGCCCTGAACAATCTCCGGTTCCTGGATCAGCGCCAGGGCCAGATTGGTCTGCGGACCGAGCATGGCGATGGTGATGCTGTGGGGTTTGGCAGCCTTCAAGGTATCAATCAGGTAGTTGACCGCATTGCCTTCAGCCAGGCCATTCTTTGGTTCGTGCACGGTGACGCCCGACAAACCTTCCTTGCCATGAATGTTCTCGGCATAGATGGGCGTGCGCATTATCGGCTTCGGTGCACCGGCGTAAACCGGTACGTCTTCGCGCCCCGCCCACTCACGGGCCAGCCGTGCGTTACGCGATGTCTTGTCCAGACGCACATTGCCGGCCACGGTAGTCAGCGCACGAATGTTCAGCTCTTCAGGCGAAGCCAGGGCAAACAGTAAGGCGACCACATCGTCGGCACCCGGATCGGTGTCGATGATCAAGTCGATCTTTTCTGCCGCCTGGGCGCTCGTTGCAGTAATCATGGACAAAAGCAGCAGACTCCGAAGCAGATGGTGCAGTTTCTGAGCATAGCGTTGCATATCGCACTTCCTTGTGCGTGGGGGAAATCAATGTGTACAGCGCGCTAGAACGTCACCCCCGACACCAGCACGATGTTGCAGTACGGCGCACATTCGCCGGTACGAACAATCGCGCGCGCCTGGCGGCTGAGGACCTTGAACTCATCATGGCTGAGCAACGTGCGCGTACCCAGCACGCCTTCGATGTTCAGTTCGTCCAGAACGCTCAACGCCGGCGGCTGCTTGCCCAGAATCTCCTGGGCCAGCACATGGCTTTCGACCTGCATTTCGCTGAGCACAACCTTCAAGGTACTGATGAAGTCTGGAATACCTTGGGTCAGCGCCAGATCAATCAGCTCGACGCCTGGCGGCACCGGCAAACCGGCATCGCCGATGACGACCATGTCGCCGTGACCGAGCGAGGCAATCAGCCGCGATAACGCGACATTGAGCAGCGGTGTTTTTTTCATCGGGTTTTAAACGCCTGTACGTCGGACAAGGTCGGAATCGAGGGTTGCGCGCCAGCCCGGGTGACCGACAGTGCCGCGGCGACCTGCCCGAACCGGATCGCTTCGGCTTCGCTGCTGCCGGAGGCCAATGCGGCAGCAAAACCACCGACGAAGGTATCCCCGGCGGCCGTGGTATCGACGGCGTTGACCTTCGGTGCCGGGAAATGCTCCAGGCGTGTGCCGTCGGCGAACAGCGAACCCTCGGCGCCCAAAGTGATAATCACTTTACCCGCGCCCATGGCGATCAGTCGGGTCGCGGCGGTTTCTGCCGATTCCAGGGAATCCACCGGCAACCCCGTCAGGGCTGAGGCTTCACTCTCGTTGGGGATCAGGTAATCGATGGCGGCATACCAGTCCGCCGGCAATGGACGACTGGCGGGTGCCGGATTGAGAATGACGGTCTTGCCCAGTTCACGACCTCGTTTGAGGGCATGGCCAACCGTAGCGTCCGGCACTTCCAGCTGACAGATGATCACATCCGCCGTCTGTAATACGGCATCAAAACGGTCGATGACTTGCGGCGTCAGTGCACCATTGGCACCCGCAACGATGACGATGGCGTTCTGACTGTTGTCATCGACCACGATCAACGCCACGCCGCTGGAGTCATCAACGGTGCTGACTGCCTGACAATCGATCTGTTCAGCCAACAGCGCCCCGCGCAATTGCGCGCCATAGGCATCGCTGCCCACACACCCGATCATTGACACATCGGCACCCAACCGGGCCGCGGCGACAGCTTGATTAGCTCCCTTGCCACCAGAAACCGTGGCAAACGACTCACCGATCAGCGTTTCACCGCCACGCGGCAGCCTCGGAGCCCGGGTTACCAGGTCCATGTTCAGACTGCCTATCACCACTACTTTTGCTGGCATGCATTACTACTCGTCAATTCTGTTTCAGCGAAACTGGGCGAACACACCGGCGAGCGGCGCAGTCGACTCCCGCAGGACAATACTGGGCGTGACAATTCGCTGCTCGGTGGCCATACCCGGTGTGGCAATCCTGCGCAAAAGCACTTCAGCCGCCATCTCACCGAGCTGCAGGATCGACTGCCCCACCGTGGTCAGCGCCGGGTAGACATAACGGCTCATCTGGATATCGTCGAAACCGATCACCGACAGCTCGGACGGTACTCGTACATTGCGTTCGGCAGCCGCGCGCAACACACCGATGCCGATCATGTCGTTGCCGGCGAAGATCGCGCTGGGCGCATTCTTCTCCAGCAAAATCGCGGCCGCGTTGTATCCACCGGTGCTGGTGAAGTCGCTTTCCAGCATGCGTTCGCTATTCACTTCGATGCCTGCCTCTTGCAAGGCACGGCAATAACCGGCCAGACGCATTTGCGCCACGCTTGTACCCGCCGGACCGCCGATGGTGGCGATGTCCCGATGCCCCAACTCCAGCAGATGCCGAGTGGCCAGATACGCGCCATATTCATGATCGATGCGTACCAGATCAACATTGACGCCCTCCAGCCCGCGGTCGACGATGACCATCGGCGTGCGCACTCCGGCGAGGCCTTCCGCCAGCCCCGCATCGCCACCGGCCGATGCAACGATCAGACCGTCGATGCGTTTTTCGAGCAACACGCGAAGGTAACTGCGCTGCTTGTCCGGGTTGTCATCGGAGTTGCAGAGGATCACACAGTACCCCTTGCGCTCGCAGTAATCCTCGATGCCTCGCGCCAATTCGGCGAAGTACGGGTTGAGGCTGTTAGGCACCAGCAAACCGATGGTCGCGGTGGTTTTGGCTTTCAACGAACGGGCGACGGCGCTCGGCACGTAATCCAGGGTTTTGATCGCTGCTTCGACTTTGAGCCGCACCTCTTCACTGACCGGTCGGGTCTTGTTCACCACATGGGACACCGTGGTATAGGAAATCCCCGCGAGTGCGGCTACATCCTTGATCGTTGCCATGATTCAGGTCCGCCGGCTTGCGCGCTGACTGCGATAGGTATCCAGCACCACCGCCACAACGATCACGGCGCCGGTGATGATACGTTTGGTGGGTTCGGTCGCGCCGATTTGCGCCAGACCGGCCGCCAACACTGAAATGATCAAAACCCCGAAGAACGTGCTGATCACCGAACCACGGCCCCCCATCAAACTGGTACCGCCGATGACCACGGCTGCGATGACCTGCAACTCCAGCCCGGAACCGGCATTCGGATCTGCCGCCTCCAGTCGCGAAATCTGAAACAACGCGGCAATACCGGCCAACAGGCCCATCAGACTGAACACCAGAATCTTGTAGGGCTTTGGATTGATCCCCGCCAGACGCACCGCCTCCTCATTGGTGCCGATGCCGATCAGGTAGCGACCGAACACCGTACGGGTCAGTACGGCCTGGGCGGTGAAGATAATCAGTAAGGCGATGATGAACGACGGCGAGATTCCGAAGGCAATCGGGTTGGACAGCCAGGCGAAGGCGTCACCGATGTAGGCCGTGCGCGATCCGGTCATTTGATACGCCACGCCCCGGGCCATTTCCAGCACACCCAGGGACACGATGAACGAAGGAATCCGCCAGGCCACGGTGATCGAACCGGTGATGGTTCCGGCCAGAGCTGCCGCCGCCATGCCGAGCAGTGCTGCCGGCAGCACGCTCCAGCCCCAGCCGAGAATGGCCACGCTGACCGTGGATGCCGCCAGCGCCAACACCGAACCGACCGACAGGTCGATGCCACCGATGATCAACACGAAGGTCATGCCGACCGCCAGCACCATCAAATCGGGAATCTGGTTGGCCAGGGTGCTGAACGTGTCGTATGACAGAAAGTGGCTGCTCAATACCGAGAACAGCGCAATCATCGCCAGCAAGGCACCGGCCAGGCCCAGGTAGGTGCCAAGGCCGTAGAAATTGCCACTACGTTTGCCGGCAAAAGTTGCAGTTTTCATGGAAGGTCCCCAGGCGCTGCTTCATTGAGCAACGCATCACGTTTTTGGTAGCCGGCAAATGC
This sequence comes from Pseudomonas sp. BE134, assembly GCF_031456105.1. NCBI lineage: Bacteria > Pseudomonadati > Pseudomonadota > Gammaproteobacteria > Pseudomonadales > Pseudomonadaceae > Pseudomonas > Pseudomonas sp. BE134. The sequence goes on from NZ_JAVDUA010000023.1 coordinate 68,500, forward strand.
GGCGGCAAGCAAATCATCCTGAGTCCAGCTGCCGCGCTCGAACGTATCGATCAGGCGCCCCGCCGACAGCACCCCGATCCGGTCGCAGATCAGCATCAGCTCGCGAAGATCACTGGACACCACCACCAGCGCTTTACCTTGGCGGGTCAGCTCACCGAGCAACGCATAGATGTCGAATTTGGCGCCGACATCGATGCCACGGGTTGGCTCGTCAAACAACATCACCGAGCAATCGCGCTCAAGCCAGCGGCCGATCACGACCTTCTGCTGATTGCCACCCGAGAGTTCGGAAACCAACTGTGTCGGACTTGAACTGCGGATGCGCATGGCGTCGATCTGACGCTGGGCCAACGCCATCTCGTCGCCGTTATTGACGAAACCGCTATTGGAAATCACCGGCATGTTGCCCAAGGCAATGTTGGCGCTGATCGATTGGCTCAACAGCAAGCCTTCGCCCTTGCGGTCTTCCGTGATCAGGGCGATGCCGTGACTCACCGCGTCGGCTGGCGAACGAATACTCACCACCTGAGCCGGCGACCCCAGCGCTACCGTGCCGCTGTCGGCGCTGTCAGCACCGAAAATCAGACGCAGCAACTCGGTGCGCCCTGCCCCGATCAATCCGGATATCCCGTAGATTTCACCGGCGCGAACCTCGAAAGACACATCGCGAACCTTTTCGGCGCGGGTCAGGCCTTTGACCGTCAACGCTGGAGCGCCGATCTTGCGCGGCCCCATGTCCATGTGCTCGCCAAGCTCACGACCGACCATCAAGGTCACCAGTTGCTCGCTGTTGTAATTGGCCATCGGCTCGACGCAGACCAGGTTGCCATCGCGTAAAACGGCAATGCGCTGGGCGACCCGCGCCAGCTCTTCCAGGCGGTGGGAAATGTAGATGATCGCCACGCCGCGAGCCCTCAAGCGAGTGATCTGCTCGAAAAGCATCTCGACTTCGCGCGCGGTGAGCATCGCGGTGGGTTCGTCGAGGATCAGCACATGGCAGTCGCCGATCAGATTGCGGGCAATCTCGACCATTTGCTGGTGACCAATGCCGAGGTCGCCGACCAGGGTGTCCGGATCAATGGCATCGAGGCCGACCTGGGCCATGGCCTCGATCGCCGCCTTGCGCAACTGCTTGCGGCTGATCCAGCCGCCGTTGCTGGGCAAATTGTCGAGAAACAGGTTCTCCGCCACCGACAGGGTCGGCAACAGATTGAGCTCTTGCATCACCATGCGGATGCCCAGCTCTTCGGCCTGCGTGCGGCTACCGGGGCGGTAGTCCTGACCCTGGAATTGCATCTGGCCGGTGGTTGGCGTCACCAGCCCGCCAATGATCTTCGACAGCGTGCTTTTGCCGGCGCCATTCTCGCCGGTCAGCGCTAGCACTTCGCCGGGAATCAGCGTCAGATTGATACCGGCCAGGACGGGTTGAGCATAAGTCTTGCCGATGTCGCAGACCGTCAGGACAGCGTTCGGGGCGCAAACGGACATAAAACTCTCCATGTGCTCGCCCGGACGGACGAGCACCAGTGTGTCGCCAGAAGGCTTACTGGGTAACGAGTTCTACCGGGGTTTCGATCACACCGTTGGTGCCGCTGTCGACCTTCTCGCCCTTGATGATTTTCAGCGCAGTCTCGATACCGAACACGGCTTGTTTGGCTGCAAATTGGTCGGCGGTAGCCAGAACGCGGCCATCCTTGAGCATTGGCTTGATGGCATTGATGTTGTCGTACCCGACCACTTGCACCTTGCCGGCCTTACCCGCTGCACGCACGGCGGAAACGACACCGACGGCCATGCTGTCGTTACCGGCCAGCAAGGCTTTGACATCCGGGTATTCGCTGAGGATAGAGGCGGCAACTTTGTTGCCCTTGTCGATTTCCCAGTCACCCGACTGCACCGAAACGACCTTGATCTGCGCCGCTTCCATCGCATCCTTGAAACCCGCGGTACGGGCCTGGGCGTTGGTCGTGGTGGACACGCCTTCAATGATGCCGACTTCGTCGCCAGCCTTCAGCTGCCTGGCCAGGTACTCACCGACCAGACGCGCGCCTTTACGGTTATCCGGACCTACGAACGGCACTGTAATGTTCTTGCTTTTGACGACGGCCGGATCCAGTTGATTGTCGATGTTGATCACGGTGATGCCGGCATCGATGGCTTTCTTGATCACCGGAACCATGGCCTTGGAATCCGCCGGTGCGATGACCAGCGCATTGACCTTGGCCAGGATCATTTGCTCGACGATGCGTGTCTGGCCAGCGGTATCCGTTTCGTCCTTGATTCCGTTGGAGATCAGCTCGAACTCGCCGGAATGGTCTTTCTGGTATGCCTTGGCGCCATCTTCCATGGTCAGGAAGAACTCATTGGCCAGGGATTTCATGACCAGCGCGACTTTGGGTTTTTCAGGAGATTCGGCGAAGGCCGATGAAACAGGCAGCGTGGCGGATACGGCAGCCAGCATAGCGACAGCAAGAAGACGTCCAGCGAATGGCAGCTTCATGGGTTCACTCCGATCTTATGATTATTGTGAGCAATACTTGCGCTGGAGTAACGCCTGGACTCCGATCGTCGGTGCTTCAAGTCACCTACAGGGTCGCGCAAACGTTTGCGTAGATCGAACTATGCGAACCCGGTGGGGAATTGTCAACGACCGGTATTGTGATCGCCCGGGATTTTTTTAGCATCGCTTCTTGATCTCGCCAGGCGACCTTTTCGACACAAGTCGTAGGAGTTTTCGGAGAGCCGAACGTAGAGGCTCAACTTATTCGGAAACCCGGACACCATCAGGTTTTACTTAGACGAGATTCACGAAATATTTCTTTTTAAATCAATAAGTTAAATGTTTTTACTCATTCAGCGGATGACTGGTACAGATCCTGCTCTTCACCTACACCCACGGTGTTCAGAGCTGCCGGGGGCGTATCTAGATGAACTTGCATCAGCACCGTCTGACTACTAGAGAGAAAATAATGAAATCTGCCTTCAATACTTTCATTCCGGGCGCTTTGGCCCTCCTGCTATTGCTGCCTACTGCCCTACAAGCCAAAGAAGTCGAAACCCAACAGAAACTGGCGAACGTGGTCATCCTGGCCACTGGCGGCACCATCGCCGGTGCAGGCGCGAGCGCCGCCAACAGCGCGACGTATCAAGCGGCAAAAGTGGGTATCGAGCAATTGATTGCCGGCGTTCCAGAACTCAGCCAACTGGCCAACGTTCGCGGCGAGCAGGTCATGCAGATCGCCTCGGAAAGCATCACCAATGACAACCTGCTGCAACTGGGTCGTCGCGTGGCGGAACTGGCCGACAGCAATGACGTCGATGGCATCGTGATCACCCACGGCACCGACACCCTGGAAGAAACCGCCTACTTCCTGAACCTGGTGGAAAAGACCGACAAGCCAATCATCGTCGTCGGCTCCATGCGCCCAGGCACCGCGATGTCGGCAGACGGCATGCTGAACCTGTACAACGCCGTCGCCGTCGCCAGCAGCAAAGAGGCTCGCGGCAAAGGCGTCCTGGTGACCATGAACGACGAGATTCAGTCCGGTCGTGATGTCAGCAAGATGATCAACATCAAGACTGAGGCGTTTAAAAGTGCCTGGGGTCCACTGGGCATGGTGGTCGAAGGTAAATCCTACTGGTTCCGCCTGCCGGCCAAGCGCCACACCATGGACTCGGAATTCGACATCAAAACCATCAAGAGCCTGCCTGACGTAGAAATCGCCTATTCCTACGGCAACGTCAGCGACACGGCGTACAAGGCGCTGGCCCAGTCCGGCGCCAAGGCGATCATCCACGCCGGCACCGGCAATGGTTCGGTTTCCTCGCGCGTCGTTCCCTCCTTGCAAGCCTTGCGCAAGGACGGCGTACAAATCATTCGCTCGTCCCACGTCAACGCCGGCGGTTTCGTGCTGCGTAATGCCGAACAGCCTGACGATAAATACGACTGGGTTGTCGCGCACGACTTGAACCCGCAAAAAGCCCGCATCCTGGCCATGGTTGCACTGACCAAGACCAACGACAGCAAAGAGCTGCAACGGATGTTCTGGGAATACTGATTCACCCTCGCCCGACCCGTCCTGGTCGGGCACTTTCTTGACCACTCGTCAGCGTTGACGAGTGGTTAACGTGTTGCGCAGAACTCCGATAAACATTTTTCCTTCTTCCTACACCAAACGGAAAAAACTGCTGTCAGAGGATTTTCTTGAGTTTTAAGCAGTTGCGAAAATGCTTACAGTTTAATACTGTATGTACGTACAGCTTAATAAGGATAATCCCGTGGCCACCACTTCCGCCTCCCCTGACACCTATGCACGCATGGGTTTGCGCGTTCAGAAAATCATCAACTCCCCCACCGCGCAAAAAGCCAAAGCCGCACTGATCTTCCGCCTGCCGGACGAACCCGTGGATGAGTGGGAACAACTGCTCGAAGAGATCGACGAGAACGATAACGTTACCCTCGCCTATCGTGACGATGGCGGCGTGCAGATTTTCTGGGTTGTGCCGAAGGAAGATTGAGTCGATGAGTGTCCGCTGGTTTGCCTTACTGTTTCTGTTCATCGCCCTCGGGGCTCAGGCTGGCGCCCCACGCACTTTCAGCGAAGCCAAAAAAGTCGCCTGGACGTTGTATGCACCGCAATCCACCGAGTTTTATTGTGGCTGCAAATACACCGGCAACAAGGTGAACCTGGCGACCTGTGGTTATGTGCCGCGCAAAAATGCCAAACGCGCCGCCCGCATCGAGTGGGAACACATTGTCCCGGCGTGGCAGATCGGCCATCAGCGCCAGTGTTGGCAGACAGGTGGCCGCAAGAATTGCACCCGTTACGATCCGGTTTATCAGAAGGCCGAAGCCGATTTGCACAACCTGGTGCCGAGCATTGGCGAGGTTTATACGGGAGAGAATCAAATATGAGAAAACGTTGACATCTCCTTTGGCATCAGAAAAAGGGAGTGAAACAATCCATGGTACCCAACCTACTGTGTGCTTCTCAGGTTTCCACGTTGCTGACCTGATTGCATTCATGGATAGGTCATCAGCAGTCAACGAACATGTAACTCAGTATGCCATCACTTTCCCGGCGAGCTCAGCGGAGCTAGCGGGCGCGGAGCGGGTCATTGAGGAGGCGATTTGCGAGCCATCTTGCAGAAGGAAAGTGGTTCAAGGGTCGTGACGAAGGAAAATCGAGAAGAAAGGATTTAAAGGTAACTCCATCCCTGGGTTGGATTTGACTCAAGAGAGATGGCCAGGAATTGGTGTGGTCGTATCCACTCAAGCGGACGCGATTCGGCTTCAATACGACATGTTATCCCTGATTGACCAAGGACTCATTTCGCAGAGCCATTTCGATCACCTTTTAGTCTGTGATCAGTTGCCGGCGAGCTTGAGCGGGCTAACTGAAGAAGAGATCAATGCAGCGGTCAGCGCCGACAACTTCGACTTCAAGTCGTGCATGGTCATTTCAGGCGAAGCTGCAGCCGCTGCCTTGAAAGACTTCTCCAGTCGGGTATCTACTCTCGAACTGTCGACTCCAAAATGCAGAGTTCGGGAGAGTGGTGGTTGTTGGGTGTCTTTCGAAGACAACACCCACCCCTATGTGAGAGCGTTATTGAAGGCTGGCCGAGTGGTAGCCAATCAGCTGGGACGGTACCTCGGAAATTTGGATGAGCTGGATCGTCACTGAGATCTGAGGGAGTGCCAAGAAATCGTTAAAATTCTGTGCCAGCAATTGTTGGAGGAGCATGGTGTCGCCTGTTGGTATTACAGTGTGCTCAACCCTTGGCGGCCCGATGACTTGCCATTCTATTACGACAAGTCCTGGAGCGGATGTTATCGAGTCACAGATGAACCGGAAGATGAGGATGAGGATGACGATTGAAAGGGCTACCGTGGTTTCGAGATCTCGGAGCGTATCTGAAGGGCGTCAAGCATGAGTTATCCAAGAAATAAGCTAAAAAAGACGAGCATGCTTAAACTAATATATATAATGACATAAACCGCCAAACCACAAAATTAGTAGGCGTGGCATGGCAGGTTGAAAAAGTAGAGCACACTAGCATTATTTTCCTTTCACCATATTCAACGCCTTCATCATCTGACGGAGCTGTTTTGAAAGTTCTGAATTTCTAAGTTGTAAATCTGCGTTTTCGGCTTCTAGATGTTCAATTGTCACGATTAAAGTTTTATGGCTATCCACCATATGGTTCTCAATGGCAACACTCAGTGCCTCTGCTATCCTTAAATTGGACAGCCTTTCGATTTCTTGAGCTTGGGTGCGTGATTCATTGAGTATTTGATTTTTTGTCAGCTTTCTACCCGTCTTGTACCTTCTTGCGGCGTGGCTGTTCCATAGATTCTCGAGCGCAATATTTTGTTGGAATATCAATTCGTGTATCTCGGGCTGCCTCCTTTTATTCAGCAAGCTGTCGTGCACATTGCCTTCTTTAGCTATGTTTCGGGCAACAATTTTACGCTGTTTCAAGCTAAGATTTTTTCCTGTCTCAATCTCTGACTTTATATGCTCATAGGCTGTGCAAACAGCTTGGTAAAGATTTCGCTTGGTGTCCGAGGTTACCCATTCAGGTTGTTCGGCAGGCTTTGCTGCGGTGGAGTATTTATCAAGACTAAACCTCATGAGGACATACCTTCATCCAGACGTCTTGCGATTCTCTTGACTACTTCTGAGCTAATCTTCCCTAAGTTTTTAAGTGGGTGGTTTTCGGCAATAAACTGGTGAGCAATAGCGATTCGTTCAAGCTCCTGTTTCTGCATATTATTATTCATGCTATGTGGACAACCTGCGCATATTTCTGGAGCGCCATGTTGGTCAACGTTTGGAGTTCCGGTAACAGAGTCATGGCATTTCGCACTATGTTGTTCGCTTTGGCGTAATGCACAATAGCCCCATTCAAATGCAGTGAAGCGAACGAACTGATTTGCTAAGTCATTGAGGTGATTTTCAAACTCATCAGCGGAAAAAATGGAAATCTCTACCATTTCTTTGTCGATGCGTCTTGCAGCGGGCCCATAAAAGCGATCATCAAGACTACCTACGGCAATTCTCCCCATGACTTCTTTTAGGTAGTCACGCTCCATGCTGATACGAATCGACTCTTTTAATTTTTCACCTGTATATCTTCGTGTATGGTAGGAACCATACGAATGCCGAAAATGCTCGCGAATTTTTTCCATTACATTGCCGTCAAATCTGCGCAGAGCAAATTCGGCAAATGTATGGCGGGCTTGATGTGGAGAAACGTCATCGTGAATGCTCCCCGCCTCGGGGTGTTTTTCGACTACGTAAGTTTGATAAAAATCTTTAAACCAAAGGCTCAACGCGCCATTGGAGTAACCCGCGTCAGCCAGCCATTCGTTTGCGCTGATTTTCCCCCAACCGCGCGCCACTTGAAACGCGCCATCCCGATAACCGTTGTGAATCAAAGGAAGATTTAATTCATCAGTGTCTACAGCAGTAATACCTCTCATCAAGTTAGCGGCATCGGCTGCAAGACCATGCAATGATCGCGGATGAGAAAACCCAGACTCCGTTTTGTTGTTTTCAGAGTTAAACCACCAAGAGCCATCTGGATCCTGTGAATAATCGTTTATATTCATACTTTGAATTTCATGAATACGAAATCCGCTCAGCAACACAATGGTTGCTAAACTGGCTTTTGATAGCAAACGGCAATACTCTGTTAGTTCTCCAATGCTATTCCACGGCAAGTGTTCAAAATGTGCAGTGGTCGCATTATCGATGGCCTCACCCATTTCTATGGCAGATTCGGCCCAATCCCTTTCGAAGCGGGATAACTTATAACCAGGAGACTGAATTCTTCGATAAAAAGCTAACCGATCTTTTGTGCCGAACCAATTCGCAATGTTTGATTTAAGCTTGCGCCACTGGCGAAAAAAAACAACTGCTATTTTCGCTTCGTCTGATTCTATTAATGTTATGGCCTCGGCGAGCATTATTGAGGCGCATGTTAATGGTATAGACCCATAGCTACCGCCTTTTTTCCAGTCTGAATATTCGATATCTAAAGGTTTGAGCAACGGCTCCATGATGGTCTTTCTGAAAGACTCAGTCATTCGATGAGTCGTCCCATCTGGAAGTTTGCCTGTGTACAGCATGCTGTTTGCTTTGTCGAGTATCTTACTTAACATTACTAAAGTGGAAGTGCCGAGGATACCAACTGCCTGTTTTGTGACGTCCTTTCGCACCATAAAATAACGATACATTGTTTGCATTTCTAATCTGGACAACGATTGAAGTGTTCTGTTTTGGAAATAGCTTTCCCAGTATTCGCATATTTCACGAAGATAAGCTAATTCCTGGCGAGCACTTGAAAGACTACTGACTACAATTCGTCCTTTATCATCAGCATACCCACGAGAAATATCGCCTTGCAAAAAATACATTTATGCAAAGACTCTCTTCGACATGGAGCAATTCCACTCAAAACTAACAGTGTAAAATTTCCCGTCAATAGGTTCTTGAATCAGAAAACAATCGTCTCCATATTGATTGGCCATTGAGTCGATTTTAGGTGATAGCGTAATAAACGCGGTAGGAATAGCACTGTTTAGCATGAGTGTATCACCTGATAATTGGCGAAGGAAAAGTGTAATTTTTCATAATTTCTTCTCCCTGTATAATTGTTTTCTGATCGAATTTTTCTAGCACATTCTCTATGTATGCTACTTGCATAGCAATAGAGAATGCTTTTAAGTCATCCGCCACGGTAAGACATTGGAGATGAGCGATGCACGCATCGCGATAGCTGATAAGCAAAGCTGCGGTAATTGAATTTGTGATGATGAAAGTGTTATCACCCTTTTCCAACTTTCCAAAAGGCGACAGAGTAAATCCAGCTTGCTGAGCTGACAAAAGCAAACTATCGAATTCTTCCATTTCTCCGAATTCGCTTTTTTCCTCCGCCCAACCTAGCATAATTTTCAGGTCTACAATGCTAATGAAGTTTTCTTCGCGCAGCGCAGCCTGAACTTTTCGAGCATCTTCGACCATTAAATGGCCGACACTGCTTGCAAATTTAGCGCGTTTATCCAAACGGTATTTGGTCTCGCTGGCATTGATGTATACAACTTGCTTCACGCCTAGTGAATGCGCTGTCGCATCAGCACCTACTACATCTTGTGAATACTTTTCAAAAGCTTCATTGGGAGTGACACCATCGTCGATATCTAAAATTGCCCTAGATTGAGCTACCGCAGTCAGCGTGATAGTTTGTCTTTTAACTGGTGTAGGGTTTGCTCCTCTAATCCCGCGAGATGAGTTTTCTCGTCTTGTTTTGATGTTGCGCCAGATAGAGCGGTTGTTAGCTGAGACACGCCGAACAATATCAGAGAAAAGTTCTACTTCTCGATCTGAGAAAACCTGCGCTTTGTATTGCGCAGTTTGCGGATAGGAGGCCATCGCCAAAGGTCGGAATACGGCACTATCAATGCATTGAATATTACTCGAAGTCGGCAGATCGAATAAATTTTCACTACTCAAGGGGAAAAACTTAATAAAGCTTCGCTTCAGCAAATCGAAAACGCTATAAGCTTCGTATTGCATTGATCTTGGCGGATGTGCAGGTACCTCTCTGACTCGTTTCCCACTACGGTTTTTAATGTAAATAGGAGACGCAGCATTAGGTGTTATCCGAAGATCACCCACCAACATTTCAAGCACCCCAGTCAGTTGTACCCGATCTGTGGCAAGGAGCCAAGCAAACGCGAGTTCTTCACTCGGAGTGTGTTTAATCAAAAATAGGTAGTCGATATTGTGAAAATATAACGTGTGGTCGCCGTTTAGGGGCTGTAGGTCTAGCGCCCCTGATTCACTCAAGCCTCTTTTGATCAATCGATTCGCATCTTCAAAGGTAATTGACAAGCCTTGTTCGATTTGTGAGTAGCAGAAATCAACTTGATTATGCAATAAGCGCTCTTTGAGTTGCAGGTTATCGCTTTCGAGGATAGCTGATGCTAAGGGTCTATACAGGGCGCTGCGTTTGGTATTTTTTGTGCTGAATTTAAGCTGTTCAAAATCATCACGACATTCCGAAAGCATCTCCGCTAATTTGCTCATAACATCTGGATTGGTTAACAATTCCAGGCGCTGCCTATTCATCTCTTTCAAAAATTGGCAACAAAAGCGGATTGTCGAACGCACAATTTTCAATTCGTCTTTTTCGGATTGGTTAGTAATCTGCCCGAGGCTTTTAGTGACGCGTCCTGCCCTATTTGACACCGATGGGATGAACGCCATTACCTCTTTGATTTTAGATGCTGCTGCCGATTGGAGCGGGTCGCCGTCCGTATCCTCTATATACCATTCAAATGCTGTTCGATAACCAGACATGTAAACGCACAGCGAATTCTGCTCAAGCTCTTTTACTGTGCGGAGGTAACGCACATAATCTTGCATAAAGGCGGCTGGCAATGTTGACGCGCTGGGGTATTCAGTGATCGCCCACTTCTCAAGGCTTTTAAACCTTAAGACCCTGGAGTAGGCGTTGTGAGGTGTCGTTTTCTTGAATGTGGCACTGTTGAGATAACGAATCAAGCACAAAAAAACTGGGCAGGATTTGAACTGCTCGGGCATTTCAACACGATGCTGTTGTATTTCGCCGCTCATAGTTCTCTGCACTGCAACAACGGCAAAAAAATCTGATGGATTAAAATTTAAAATTGAGCCAGGAGCCAGTTCGGACAACTTAGGTGTACAGAGCTTATCATTTTTTGGTTGATCAGTCAGTGGCGTCATCGTTCAGTGCCCGTCTTATTTTTTCTCGACGATGAAGTTTACCATCGAAGACTACATATTCTTGCGTCGTCTCCTTATCTTCATGCCCCATTTGTTCTGGCACGTATTGCCAGGGGTCGTACCCATGTTTATAGCAGAAATCAACTAAATTGGTTGCGTATGTATGGCGTAATGCATGGAAGGTCAGCGCATAAAAAGATATATCGCTGATGAAATGCATACTCGGTTCTTTTGCGTGAAGTTCTAGTATCACTGTTGCGATGTTGGCGCCAGCTGATTTTTTAGCCATCCTAAAAACATATGTGGCGTGCCCTAATGACAACGGTGAACCTTTAGCATTACAAATTAACGAGCCTTCGGGTATCGATTTTCTGCGTCCCTCGAGAAAAAATTTGATTTTTCTAAAGGCTTTAGGATGGATATCAACGTGTCTTCGCTTTTCGCCCTTACCGATAATCGAAACAGTAATCGTCTGAATCCCGTCCCTTTCGGCACTCGCTATGCGTGTTCTTAGATCATTTGTTAAAAGATTTCTCGGGTCTGTAACTTCGCTCGATCTTAAGCCGCAAATATAACCGAGACCAAGTACCAGCTCATCACGTTCTTTCTCGAAAGCAGATTTTGCAACTACGTTAGCCAGTAGAGCCTTAAACAAATCCGACTCGACATATTTATTATATAAGTCGAAGTTGACTTTCTTCTTGGCGTCGCCTTGATCTTTCAACTCTGCCGTACGATATGTATAACTAAATTTCTGAGGGGAGTTCAGCATGCCTGTTCTCCATGCAAAGTTGTAGAAGGCTCTAAGTGTCGAGACATGGCGCTGAATTGAAGCGTCTACCATCTCTCTATCTTTGGCTAGGTGTCCGTAGAGATATCCCGACATGTCTTTGTCACGAAGGTTCGTCCACTCTTGGTCGTGATCGCTCAGGGCTCGAAAAAAACTTTTCAGATCGTCTGCGGCTGCCTTGACGCTGGGTTCGAGGTGGCCGATTTGAGACAGATGAATGAGAAAAAGCGTGGGCGCTGGAACAATGCTGTCTTCCTCAAGGGGCCCATCTTTGAGAATCGCGTATGTGTTGAGGGTTCCACCTGACCAAGCGATGTTTTTTACGTATCGGATTCTCAAAGCTTGGCGGCTGAGCCAAATTCCACTCAGCGTTCCTCCTAATAAAGTGATTAGTTTGGAGAGGAGTTTTGGAGCATTGGAGAGTGACTCTCCATTCAGTTGCGTTTGCCCTGTTTGCTTACGACGTCCTAATTTGAACTCGAGAGAGAGTGAAGTTCGTTCCTAATTGAAAATTGTAATTTGGCCGTTAGAAGGAACAATTACGGAAGCCAAAATGACACCGATGGGCAGTTTAGTTGCACGAAGCACCCTTATCGATGTGGTACTTCGCAGCCAGCATTGCAATATCTTCGGCGCTGAGTACCCCATTTCCCTCTGCCTTAACAACTATGTCAAAAATTGCGTGGATCACCTCGTCCACATCCGGAATAAACGCTTTCGTGTTCCTGCAAAAGACTGTACGAATCCGCTGTCCCTCCTTTACTTGTCGAACCAGTATTTCCCAACGGTGTGCTTCTGGAACGTCACCCTTTGTGATTCCGGCGGGAAGGGTCGCAACTTCACCGGGGTGAACTGGTCGTAAACGATGCGAGCGATCCGGATGGCCTTGGAACCAGGCTGCATCATCTAACTTCCAAGGGGTATCAGTGATGGAGATATTTGTGGGTGATCTTTGAACTCCTGCCTGCCTCATCGGGTCGTCGGAAGCTTTGTCGAGGGAACCGATCTCAGATCGCATTTGCTTTATAGCGGAGAAGGCGTCAACAGGAGAAACACGCGCGCCGCCTTGAGCAGTTTCAAATACGCTCAAAATTCCATCGACGTTTTTATCGATATACACCCCTGTTCCCACCAACACATCCAATCTATGTACGCAACACTCCCCAGTAAGCATGGCACAATTACCTGCTACGACTCCTCCAAAAGTTTGACTGTTGTGCTTGAATTCGACTCCACAGACCCCACAAACATCCCCTGAATATTTCAGAATTTTCGACATTTCTTTTTCAAAATATCTGCGTTCGGATCTGTTCATCATGCAGTCTCACCTTCAGGTTGAGAGTAATTGTAAAAATAACGCGCAGGAGCAAATAATTTCCGTGGAAGCACAATTGGCATTATGCTTCAATCAAATTACGGTTACGTACAGAACCCAAAGCCATAATCTGCTTACGATCGTTTCTCATAGACTGACTTCATGGCGCATGCACTCTAAGCGCTAGTCCGGTGCATCCTCAATTCGATCAGTCAGACAGTTATTTCTTGATAAAGGAATAAAACAATCTCAACGTTCTCAGGCGCGTCACAACTGTGTCGGGTTTAAAATACCCCAAAGACTTTAATCTGGGATGTACTTTACTGGTGGTATCTAGCCGACAGCCAGGAAGTTCCTGCATCCTAATCCCAGTGCAGTATAATTCGAACAAGGCTATCGTCATCGCGTCTCCCTTTGCATATGCATTGGCGCGAATCAATTTGAGCTTAGCTTCATCCAAGGTCACGCCACTTGTTGGGATCTTTGTCTTCTTCATGTGAGTAACCCTACGTCTGACCTGTTCGTTCAGAGACTAGCCTCGATCCCTAGCAACTTCAAGCCACATCTTCTTCCACTTCCCCCCGCCACCACCTGTGCAGGAAAAGTTACCCCATATCCAAACCCCTCACCCAAATTAGTGGACTTGCAATCGAGGTTAATAATTTTCATAGATTTTAATTTTATTATTTATATTTGTTCAGCCTCACTAAAAAACATATTCACTTCAATAAACCTCACAAATATTTCTACAAAATCCTATTTGTAAACGCACAGGTCAATTTCCAAGCTCTTGATTTTCAAAGGATTGAGCAAAATATTATTTTATATATTGACTTATTACGCTGCAGAAACAAACACCCTCAAGATATATTATATATTGAGCAGTCACCTCAGACTCCTGCTGGATGCAGCTCTAAAATGTATCTTTTATAGATTTCGAGGTCGTATTCGCCCTCGAAACCCGTTGGTCAGTGAGCAAATTTTTTTTTGTGCTCGGTGGCCGTTTAGCTTCGCCAAGGCCAAAAATGGTGTTCGATGTCACTCAAGGGCCTGCATACGACGTCTGAGTCCACATCGCAGGTCTCGCGTAAAGGGGTCGCCAGTGGAGAAAAACCGATGGGCTAATGGCAGGGGCTAAAGTACTTTGATTGCCCCGGCTGCACCGACCCGCTGCCAAGGCATCTCCAGTACCAAAGCCTGAAATTGCTCGTTGTCGAGTTCGATTTCCGAGTCGTGCTGGATGCCTGGTCAGTGAAGCCTCGTTCACTCGCCGCGCAGCCAGCCAGATACCCCCCGTCAATCCGCCACCTACAACGGGCGAGTCACGTCAGAATCTCATGCGTGCGCAACTACCACCGTAGTTTCCACGCACCGTGATCCGCCACAAGCCAGAAAACCCCCAGTGCATTTGGCCTGCACAAGTATCTGATCATGCCTCTGGGCTGCGCCCAATGGCTGCGCGACGGACTGAACCTGATCATCGACGGCCCCACCGGCGTACGCAAAACTTGGCTCGCCTGCGCGCTGGCCCACAAAGCCTGCTGCGACGGTTACAGCGTGCGCTAACTGCGCCTGCCGCGCTTGATGGAAGAACTGGGCCTGGCCCACGGCGAATGCCGCTTCGCGAAACTGATGGCGATTATGCCAAGACTGACTTGCTGATCCTGGACGACTTGGGCCTGGCGCCATTTACCGCTACTTGACGGCGCTACATGCCGGAACCGTTGGACGACCACTACGGGATCCGCTCGACGCTGGTCACCAGCCTGATGCCGGTGGACATATGACATGCGCTGATCGGCGATCAAACCTTGGGCGACAGGGTTCTCGACCGGCTAGTGCACAACGCTTATCCGATCACACAAAATAAATCTTCAATCGGCCTCAAGGTTTCTCAAAACGAACCGTTTGTCATCTATATGTACACGATGAGCCAACGGCCTTGAACCCATCCATGATTGCATTCATCCATTGCCTGCAGAGCGCTATTTCGTTTTCCGAGACGCCCCCTGGCAATCGCCAGCGGAGAGCATGGGAGCGATTGATCAATTACATCGGATCATCCGAATCCCTTCCGGAGTTTGACAAAGCTGTAGCCCGGGCCGAGGGGTATGCCCAGGGACTTGTTGACGGCGAACAGATCGACACCAAGTCCACGGATCGTGACCTATTGATCATCGCGACAATGGATCAATGGCGACTGCACCACATTCACTCCAACATTCCGGCCAGCCTGAAGCTCTACCCTCCCCTAAGGAAATCCATGTCCACAATATTTCAGCGCTACGGCGATGACGAAATTTCAGATTCCACGATCCGAATGCCTCAGCGAGTTCTGGCTACCTCGACGCATCAATATCCGATTGATGTTCTCGCCTGCCGCTTTGAGAAGTACCAAGCAGATCCAACGTCTGCCCACGATAAATATCCCTGGGCAGCACGGTTTGTGATGGGCATTCCCGTTCCATCCTGGGCGCGTCCTCTGGTATGGGATGTTGGGCAGAAGTCTCGTTTCATAGCTGCTGTATGGTCAGGGGCCGATTTGGGGAGCTATCTCACTAACGAGTGGTGCGGTTCCGAAGGTGCGGGCAGGGATTTGCTGGAGAACAGTGAAATCCTGCTGGATGGCCAGCAACGACTGCATAGCCTTGAAGAGTATTTTCTAGATCGACTGGCTGTCCCGGATGTTCAAGGACAGCCGAGGGTCTGGTCTGAAATAGGCAATGGCGAGCGTAGGCGGTTCCTGTCCACAGTCTTTGCACAGGCCCACGTATGCTCTGACGATGAGATGGCGCTTCGCAAAACGTATGATCTTTGCGCTATGGGTGTAACGCCCCGCACGTACGATCAGCGCGCGGCTCGATAGCCTTCGGATGCTGGATTGTTGGGGCATGCCCCTTCGGGGACGGCTGTCGTAAACCAAGCCCCGTCTATCGACGGGTCTAGGCCCTACGGGCTTCCATCCTTATGCCCTACGACCCTTCGGGTCTGCGCGCTCAGCTTGCATGATTGCAGGGGTCACATCCTATTGGATGCCTGAACTATGCTGCCTGCTAGGGCGCTGAATCGGTATTTTTTCCGTACCACACTGGGGAAAAAACAGCCTGATCCAGCAGTGTAAAAGGCTTCGTCAGCTAGCTACTTAATTTAACGGTATGCTAATAAGATACTGATATGTAAAGGAAAATTTAGTTTATTTTCCGTTTTCGCCTTGACACCCCCCTCCCTGTGGTCTTCAGTTCTCGCTACCACCTAGGAGAGATGCCGCCATGGCTTTTTTGCCCCTGTTTCACCCCGAATGCGCTCCTGTAGCTCTGGATGATGGTCACCACTACGTTGTGTTTAGCGCTCTGCAATGGAAAGACGCCAACCTGAAAGTGATGCCAAAGGCGGCCAAGCAGCGCTTCGCTGTCCTGTACAACCAGCCTCTAGAGGAAAGATTCATGATGGAGACCCTGGAGCAAGCGCACATCCAAGGTGCCATGTCCGGGGTGAAGCTGGTTTCCGTCCACAAAAACCAGCTCCGGATCTTTTTGAGTGACGAAGTGGCGGGCACCACCTTCCATGCCATTGAGGCTTTGTGGGAGCCGATCAAAGATTTGGATCTCAATCGAGGACTGGAAATAGATTTTTCTTGCGAGCACGAAGCCTGTTCAGGCCGTTCCGATTACTTGTTTTGGGCTGACGTCAAAGAAGTCCTTGAATCGAATACTTTGGGGATTGAGCAATACTCGATCCCTGTTCTGCACGACTGCGCAGAGAAGATACTCAACGGCGATGAGCCGGTATCTCACCAGATTCATGTTGATATACGCCAGTCCTTCACCCCTCAACCAGCAGCACCCACTGAGCACTGTCCAATGGAGGTGGATTCGATAGCATCCATGATGGGCCACAACAACTATCTGATGACGGAGCTTTACGCTCGCACGGCTCATAAAAAGCGAGACGCCTAAACTTCGGTCGAGCGGCCATGCTTCTTGTAGATGCATAGCCACTTTCGGAATGACGATCATCACAGTCCATTCGCCAAAATGGTGTCCATCATGATCTATTCTCGCTGGCTGTATACCGAGCATGAGCATCCCCATGATAAACATGGTGAGGGTGCATACACTATTTTCAGCACTCAGCAGACAAGGGACGTTAATTCCATGCCTCTTAGTGCAGTTTCTTTGCAGAAGCTTGCTGTTCTATGGGAAGGTCGCCCCGACACTCGGGTAATCGACTTGATCGAAGAAGGCATCATCAAAGGAGCGCTAGCCCCTGTAAAGCTGTTACATGCTTCTGAGGGCACACTTTTCATCGCATACGACTCCATGCTGGACGACGGCCATTATGAAGAGTTTGTAAACGTTTGGGCGGATATCGCATCTGGCGCTTTATATGACTGCTGGACGGCAATATTTATTGGTGATCTTAATGTAACCAATCGAGTCGAGAGCTGTAGGCTGTTTAGAAATTACGCTCCCGAAATCTTGGAGAACAATGTATTAGGCATTACGGACTTCACATCCGATATGTTTCTGTTTTGGGATGAGTGGGATCCTGAAAATATTTTCGGATCAGAGCCTCAAGAAGAGCCTCAAGAAGGATCTGAGGGTCGATACGATTTTGATTCATTTGATGATGACATTAAATTTTAGTGCCAGCAGTCGAATATTTTCTTGTACGCGCCTCCTCCAGAGGACGGCTGTCGTGAACCAAGCCTCGGCGCAGGCGCCGGTCATGGCCCTTCGGGCTTCCATCCTCGCGTCTGCGCGCTCCGCTTACTAGCAGCGCTCAAGCCGGTGCTGCCCACTTTTAGGAGTAAAAAGTGATTACGCAGAAGAAACCGCCCTCAATCCGTACCTGCTCCCGCTTCTTCCAGCCGGAGTACGACATGGTCAGCAAGAAGAATGGTGAACTCAAGTACACCGTTTACGCGGCACCTCAGCGCTTTAGTGAGCAGCTAGAAATGCAAGAACTTGGACTGCAGCGGTTCGCAATCCTTTGGGACAAAAACCCGCAGTACGAAATTTTTGAGTTAATCGATCGGGCATTGGTAAGTGATCTTCTATCACCCGTTTCGATGCTTCATCTTTCCCCAGAAAAACTAACCATCATCGCTACTCTGCCGAAAGGTAAAAACGCTGATGTCATTTCTTTCACTTACGATCGCCGGTGGAAGGAGTATCCCTTGAAAACCCAATGGCAAAGCTGGGAGTTGCAGCGGCTAGGCCCAGATGACCTCCTATCATTGGAGACAAATAGCGTACTTCGTCTCAATGGGCCACATATTTTGAGTACCGAAAACTTTGGAGTTTACGCTTATGAGGAGATGTATTTTGCCTTCAAGGATATTGAATTATAACGAAGTGAAAACTGACATTTCACTATTTTGATGCACTAACAAATTCCTAGCCTACTGAAGCAGAATTAGGTGCAAGACTCTTAAAGCAACGCTATCACCGCAAACGAGGCCCGTCTTATGGAACATACGTTAAGTACGACAATATCTTGCAGCGTGAAAAATACGGCAGCCGACACCTCTAACGACCGGAGCTTGCGATGATCCTTCCCATTTTTCCCGCTGATCTTGAACGCCATAGAGGCATGCAGAGAGCTGCTCGCTTCCTCATCGAAACCTGGCCTGGCTTAAAACCAATCATGCATACCCAAGCATTAGAACTGCTCTCTAAAGGTCTAGGCTACCGTAGCTATAGTCACGCCACTCAGCTTGCATCGTCCTGGACTGATGCCCGACCTGACATCGATATCAATTTGATCGAGTGGAGTCTCTCGCATGTACTGAGCGATGAGTTTCAAAAGCCCGGAAAACCTAGCGTCAGCATCAACCTAGGCAATCTCTTCGCCTACATTCAAACCGTCCCCTTGCACCACCTGACGGTCTTCAAGCGCTTTCCTGAGCTATTGGAGCGGAGGCATTCATTCCAGCTTCCTCCACACGACGCTCAATCACCATTCGGGAGGTATCAACATAGTGCAGTCATACCCTTGGCGGGCGACTGGCGGACTCACGACAACGATGACAGTGACGAGTCGGGCCAACCCTGATGAAACTCGAGTAACGGCTTCAACTACTGAAAGCCATTCGCGCCCTTAACAGGAACAGTGGCGAATGGGACACCAAATTGGCACAAGGAATTCGAATTCATGAACGACGACTACGTTGCCAAAGCCAAACGCCTTCTGCGTGAGATTGGCGTCCTTCAGGTCTCGGAAGGCTCATGGGCATTCACGAATGTTCACACTGCCAGCCATGCCTACATCCACCACTCGCACGAACCAGCCGCCCTTGCTGCCTTCGCGGCAGTTAACTCCAAGTTCGCTGCTGGCCGTTTTCCCCGCAGGACGTTGGTCGATATGGTGGACAAAGTGCCTGACATGGACGGTGCCGAGCTTACGGCGCTGGCGATGGTTTGCGGTGCTTCAATCCCTACGCTCTCCAGTGCCTCAGATCGCGAAATTATTTTTGGGCCCGCAGTGTGGAGCATCGTAGAGGCTTACTCGCTTGAAGGTTGTTTTGAGCGCGTCGAACACGACGAAGACAGTCAAGGCAGCCATTACAACTTGCGGCCTCGCGGCTTCAATTGGGCTGGTGGAAAAGAGCCTGTCCCCGAATCCTTGAAGGCAATGCGTAAGAGTTATCGCGCAATGTCGCCGCTACAACAGATCATGGTTTTGACGATCATGCACTTGTACTGCCCGGGTGAAGACAAGACATTTCTGACTGGGGGCTGTCCGACCAAAATACATGCCGCCGAGGCAATGAGCATCCTTCGCGACGATGGGCCGGCGCTTTCGGCTTGGGGCCACCTGGTTACTCATTATGCGGGCTGGTGAGAGGCTAAATGGTTTTGGGCGTGCCCCTAACCGGGGATGGCTGTCGTAAACCAAGCCCACGCGAAAGGCGTTGGTCTTGGCCCTGCGGGCTTCCATCCGCACTCCTGCGCGCTCCGCTTGCCTGCCCCCTCGCTTTCTGGGGTCGGTAACGTAGTTTTGTGCGCTGTAACGTAAGCAGTGTTACAAAGCACGAAATTACGTTACAGACCATTGATTGCAGACGCCGACGCCGAATTGACCCAAGTACCGACGCAAGACTGCCCTACCCCAAGTAGGCAGAAATCCAGCATAGGCAATGGTTCGCGAGGAATAAGACTGGGTCAGTGACATCTCGGCCACTGGGTCAATTCGGCGTCGGCGTCGGCGTCAACAAGCTACGGCAACTGTCGCAGATCGAGGGCTTTCCCAGGAACATCCAGCGGAAGTAAGTAACTTCCTCAATTAGGAATCGCAAACTGGTGCGCGACGATTTGCTGGCTGCTAAACCGCTGTCGAAAAACGCAAGGAGCGGGACAGTGATGAGCGTCGCCGGCGATTACGCTAGGAAAAAGCAGCGTCGATATTATCGTCTCGCTTGTTCAGGGGGCGTCTTCTCGTTTCCAGCGGAGCGCTCTATGATTGAGGGGTAACTCACGCTAGGAATTGCCATGTCCGGTCGGAAACTATTCGGCCTTGCCGTAATGGGCTCGGCCGCAGCTTACTCCGCTCACTTCGTTGTAGTGCAGATTGAATACCTGCGTGAAAAACTCTCTCCGCCTACAGTGGAGTCAAAGGTTTCTCCAGAGTGGCCAGGAACAGTACCTAGACTTCCTCAGCTTGAGGCTCCGCCTAAGGTCAACTTACAAAATGGAACTCCCCAACCCAGCGCCATTTTTCGTGCCGAGAAGTAGTCAGCGCCCTATCACAATATTTTCACAGCCGCTGGCGTACGGTGGATTTAGCTCCTTTTGTGATTCCTAGCCCGCGCTCCCCATCGCGGGCTTTTTTTCGTCTGCAATAAGCTGGAGGTATCCTGGAGTGTTGGCAATCAGCGCTGAGCTAGTCGCTGAGCAACAACTCACCGTGGCTAAAAGTCACCCGCTATCGGGATGGCGCCTTTGCAGCACTAGGCAAACACCGTGCAGGCCGTCTCTCTCCCCATGTCGTTCCGTTTTAAGATCTGGAAGTCAACAGGGAATGCAATGCGCGTTTCTGTCGAAAAGTGCTTATCAATGATCTCGACTACGACAAACTGAACCAGCTCGCCCAGAGTGACCTCCCCGGTCTCGGCTGCGCCTGCAGCCGTTGAGCCAGCTCCAAGACGGCCGCGTGCTGGATTTTGTGGGCGGTCAATGTTTTGTGGTCTGCAGTCGCCAGAATGTGTTCCTCATGCGCAAAATGGTAGCGTACGTGCGCCAGCAGCCGATCCAGTACCTGCATCTGACTGGCATCGCCTTGCTGGTGAGCGGGGCGTGTATGCAGGCGGAACAGATCATTCGCCAGCCTGAACAGTTGCTGGTGCTCTTCGTCGATGTCGGGGTGGCCACTGGCGTACTCATCACGTCACTCCAGGTAAACCATACTCTGCTCATCTGGCTCTGCCTGCGCGGCAAACACCTCCACCGTGTTCCTGCCGCCCTTCTTGGCGCGGTACATGGCTTCGTCGCCAAAGTGCAGTAAATCGCGCACATTGTCCGCCTGGTCGGGGTACATCACCACGCCGATACTCGACGAAATATCCAGTTCCACCCCGTTACCCATGACAAAAGGCTGTTCAAGCACGCAACGGATTTTCTCTGCGACCAGCACGGCATCGTCTGTGTTCTGGGCATCGGGCAGGAGGATGACAAATTCATCGCCACCGATGCGTGAGGCGGTATCAGAGGCACGCAATACCGATCCCATACGAGATGCAACCTGCGTCAATAACCAGTCTCCAGCGGCATGCCCGTGCTGGTCATTGACCGCTTTGAACCTGTCCAGATCCACAAAGAGCAGTGATAGCTTGCGTTGTTCACGTTTCGCCAGTGCGAGCATCTGAGCCAGCCGGTCTTCCATCATTCGGCGGTTGGGCAAACCGGTCAGCTGGTCGAAGAACGCCATTTTGCGGATGCTGTCCTCGGCGGCCTTACGCCGGGTAATGTCCCGGGAACTGCCAACAATGTGGGTCGGTCGGGAGGCGCTGTCGAGCATGATATTGGCGACCGTCTCGACTTGGACGCGATGGCCCTCCTTGTTCCGGACTTCCAGCTCGAGTTCGATGAAACAGGCCGTCAGGTCACCTTCGCCAACACGTCGAACATGCTCCTCCACTGTATCGCTCCACCGGCGTAACTCCTCCACAGACATCAGCTCGTCCGGTGGCTGGCCGGAGAACTCTTCCGGCGTCCAACCGTACAGCCGTGCAATCGAGGGACTCATATAGCTATAGGTCAAGTCCGGATATTGCATCACCCAGATCGCATCGTTGCTGTTTTCTGCGATCAGGCGATACAGGGCCTGGCTTTCCTGCAAGGCGTCAGCCATACGCGAGCGCTCGATGACCATCTGCGCAAGTTTGGCGTAATCCGCCAGCAGGGCGAGATCATCGGCATCCGGTGCGGCGGGTTCACGCTGATACAGGTTGAAGACACCGAGCACCTTGCCCTCATTGTTTTTGATCGGCTGGGCCCAAGCCGCACGCAGCCCCATAGCGAGCGCGGAGTCACGAACAGCGGCAATATCCGGAGCAGCCCAGTAGGGATGGCTGGCGATATCCTGAATAATGACGGTTTCCCCACGATGAACTGCCATTACCGCAGACCCACTCATCGCCTTAATCGGGAGCCACGCCGTGGCACTCAACCACGCTTCAGGCAAATTGGGAGCGGCACAGCCAACCAGCGCCTGGCCATTATCTGCCAGCAGAAACACGGTGCCCAGCATCCCGGGACGATAGTCTTCGATGATGCGCAGCATGGTATTCAACACTTCAGGCAACAAGGCATTCTGGCCCAGTTGCTCCAGCACCTGATTGTTTAGCCACAGGGAGTGATTGTGTGCTGCCAGGGCTTTTTCGGCGGCTTCACGGGCAACGGTTTGTTCATGCAACTCGGTCACGTCGGTCGAAAAACCGATCAGGGCCGGCGGTTGACCCGGCAGGTGCACCGGCACCTTGATCGACGCGTAGTAACGAGTTTCCCCCTCCGGTGTGATGAAGACTTCCTGGCCGCTTTGTTTACTGCCCGAGTCGAACACTTGGCGATCCATGTCCCAGTACTCATCGGCAAGATCAGGCGCCATGAAGTCGAGGTCTCGGCGGCCGACGATTTGTTCGGCGGGCAAGCCGAACAGATCGGCAGTCTTGGCGTTGACGTAGAGGAAGCGGCGCTCGCTGGACTTGAAATACACATAGGCGTCTACGTTGTCGAGAACCAGATCCAGCAGCGTGCGTTGCTGATGATTCCGACGGAAAAGCCCCAGCAGCAGCCACTGCAAGACACCTATGCCGGTAAACGCCAGCACCGAGAAGGCTACCTGGAGTCGCCAGCTGTACAGGTACTCATCCTTGCTCGCCGCCACCACTTGCAGCCATTGACGGTCGCGTTGCGGGGCTAACACGGCCAGTCGCTCCAGGCCGTCGCTTGGGGATCGGTAAGATTTCACATCCGGCCCGTACCGGGTGTCTTGAAACATTGAGGGGTTGACGACCTTATGCCCCTCGGCAACTGAATTCTTTCCATGCGCATAGCGATACAGCCATTCGTGCGTGCGTTGATCAATAAACCCCAGGATGCCGTCCTGGCCCAGATCGAACCCCCGCGCGGCATCGATATTGAGCAACGCCGACAAGCTGTGCAGGCTGGTAAAGCCGACCACAGACCCCAGCAACTGCCCGTCCGCCGACCTGATCGGCCTGAATAGCGTAATCCCTCCGCCACCCAGTTCGGGGGCTTGCGGACGGGGAGCAAAAAAGGTGACGAACTCGGCCCCACCCGCCAGGGCCGCCTGATAATTGGGCAAGTCCTTGAAGGAGCGTTTCGCCGATACGCCCGGCAACAGGACTGATTCCAGCGGCACGCTGGAGTGATTGGCAATGATCGTGCCCTCCGCGTCGAGGACGACGACGGTATCTAGCCAGGCTTTCTCCACTTCTTTTACCAACAGCGCATGCAGGTGTGGGGTACTCCGCCTGTCACCCATGGTCTGCACGGCCTCACCGACCGAAGCGAGTTGGTAATTCAGCGTGGTTTCGAGCAGGTCAAAGCTGCGCCGATGCATCGCCGACACGTTTTTCAGGCTCTGCACCACACCCGCTTCAATCCAGCGGTGCTCTTGGCACAGGTAACCCGCTGCAAAGGCGCCCTGAACCAGCAGCACGAGTATCAGCAGGCCAGGTTTAGCGGCCAGGTGGGAGAAAAACGACCCCATGAAAGATTGCAAACGCGCAACAGAACCAATCATATAACCATCCTAGAAAATCCGTGCCGGTTATAGGCGAGGGCTCGGAACTCCGGCAGTACTGCTTCGCGGATCGGGTCAAAGGTTCGCAGCTTCTGCTGGGTGTTCACGGTTTCATCCTCGGTGATTTTTTTGGCTGTTCATTGGCCGGGAGGATTAAATTTTCAAGGCGTCTCATGCTGCGGTGCCTACAGCCGCCTTCTCTGATGACTCCCCATAACGGAAACACCTTGATGGCTGGGTGTGGCTCCTTGGTGCTTACCAGAGGCCGCTACCTCGCTGATTACCGTCCGCTTGGCGGGCTTATGCCCCGTGGTGTTGCTCTGTGCCGCGCCACAATTTGCGAATCACGAAAACGTGGCTCATACGGAAAGAGTCATTCGCCAACAAGGCGTAGGGTTGGCCGCAGGTTCGGCCCGAATAGCGCACCAGGTGCGTACGGATCGGGTAACAGATGCTCCGGGCATTCTCTGATGAAGCTCATCGTTGCGAGCTGGCAGGCGTTGAACAGCGGTGCGCCGTTCCATTCTTGGCCTCGGCGAGCGGCGCTGTCCTCAAGCGCGTAGGCGAACGCCAAATCGGTGAGGGTGTCCAATCCATCGTTGCGCGCCGCCTCCCGCTCCACAGTGTTTATCGACAGCAAGTCGCACATCCGATCAAACCCAAGCCCTTTGTCCAAACCTTCGGTGTCCATCACCAACGAACGACCGATGCCAGCGAGCACCGTGCGCAGGTCTTCCCGCTCCACCCGACGGTGGTCGTCAGCTTGACGCTCGATCTGGGCGATGGTGCTGGCGGTGAATGGCAGGTACTGGCGCAATTTGCTGGCCTTGCGGCGCATGGCTCTACGTTCTTCGCGAATTGAATCGAGCCGCTTACTGAACTCGCGGCAGGTGCGTCGAGTAGTGATCAAACGGGTGCTCATGCTGGCGCCTGGCTTCATGGCAATGTCCACCAAGGCAATAACGAGGCTGGTGCTCATGAGAGAGTCTCCAACGGTGCGTGGTCGTCGCTGGCTCGCAGGTCAGCTTCCGTCAGGTATTAGGGCATGCCCCGCCCAATATCCGCTCTGAATTGGCATGTATTGCGCTCAGTCGAGCGATGAAAAACGATGATTTTCATGAAAGGGTCTGGTGCGATGCACAGCTATAGCGCGAACAGAGAGCAAGCCCGCCAAGTAAAGGCAATGGATTGCCTCCCAGTCGAGTTTTTGGTTGTTATGGTTTTCCTAAAACTTGAAATATGGGAATGACACCGCTAAACCTGTAAGTCGTTCATGGGGGAGTAGGAAGAGATAAGATGTCCGTTCGATTCGTAGTGGTAAACGCAAGACCAATGGAGCACGGCCAAGACAGCGGTAGCGCAAATCCAGCAAGTTGCGTAGCTCGCGGCTATCTAATCCTGGACAGGCATCAAGACCAAAGACTTCCAGACTGCTATATGAGCCGCAGTGAGGCCCAAGATGAATGCGATAGAAGAAATGAGTCGTAGTGTCGAAGCTGCGGTACTGTAGCTTCTGCAGGTTTTGCATCAGCTACGCAGCCATCAGCAAAGAAAGCTTCTTGATGTAAGCCGCATATTGGGAATGGATAGCGTCACTGGTTTTCCCAAATAACACCACGGATAGCTCCTCATTCTTCCAGAGCCCGCCAGCTGTGATGTTCGCCGAGCCGACCATGGCAATGAATGAATCGCCCTTGCGACCGTAGAAAAGCTTCGTGTGAAGGTAAGGAGTTTCCACGTTCAAGTGAGTGAGGCCTGGCCTTGCTTGTAACGCTGCCACACAACCAACCTCGGCATGCAAAGTGTTGGTGTAGATGGCAACCTTGGCCCCTCTAGAAATAGCCCCATCAATCATCGGGAGTATCTCGGCTAGGCCGCACATCTTCATCCAGCCTGAGCAAATGACGATGTCGTCATATAGCCCAAAAATATTCCTCAACACTGTTAGGTGGGATTTGCTTTTCCGAACGTTGGTAACGATTTTCAAGAAGCGCGATCCTTTCTGGTTACCGTCCGCCAGGCGCGCAGGTCAGCGCCAGTCCGGTATTAGAGCGCGCTCCGTCCGCATTTGCTCTGAATTGAAATGTATTGAGCCCAGCCGGGGGATGAAAAACTGTGATCGTCGGGCCTGGTGCGATGAATACCCGTTTCGATTGAGTGTCCGGATAGCGTGGAGTCTGCAGCCTTGGCCTGCTTGCGAATTGCGGCGTCGAATAGCACGAACAGCTTCCGATACCTTTTGCTACGCTGCCCTCTTCCACTGAGGAATCGCGATGTCGAACGCAGACCTACTCCCTTCCCTACTATTCAAGATCAACGAAAACCAACTCGCCCTCGAGGCCGCGATCATGGAGCTCACGCTGTGGGTCGAGCAACGCGGATCAGCAGAGGTCGCTGGCAATGTTCGTGGTGCTTTAGCCACAATCAGCAGGAACGAAAAGTTCATCAATATGACGCTCGCCATGCTGATGGCACCCGAGTGATCGGTTACCCATCTTGCTTGGACAAAAACCAATTCACAGCACCAGTAGCGCCTCGTGGATCTCAATGGCCGGAATAGCTTCTTCCTTGCGCTTGCTGGCAAGCCAGATCCTTGTTTTGCTCACATCGAAGATTTGCCCCTGCTCCATCAGCGTCAACACGAGTGCATCTGCGACTCGATAGCGACCACAGGCCGGACAATCTCTCTCCTCCCACGGGCCAAGACACTGAATGCGTTCAGCGACACCTGCACAAACAAGACAGCTCATGGATCACCATTATTTTTTTATTAGTTTGTAGCTGATCCGTAGTTTTTTCAGCCGCTTTAATCTAATAACTCACCGCGCGTTCAATTACCAGAGACCACAGTCATAAGTCGGAAGATACCTGACTTATTCCATTGGGACGTACCTCAGCTCAGGCCCCGCAGGCTAAAAACAAAATCTGGCTATTCTGCCGGTGGCAGTTCCCCTCCCAGCTCGACGGTCTTTCCCATAGGACGGCGGGTGAATCAAACAGCGCGTAACACACAGCATCGTGCGGAGTAAGACAATTAGCGGGATGCTCAAACACCTTTTTTTGAGCTTGGAAGCGGTAGCAAATCGTAAAGCCCATGGCGCATCTCCAGCACAACAAAAGTAAATAGCTGTTACTAAGTAACACTTCGTTAACTTCCGCCAACGAGCGGTGCCGCGTCGATCCATAACCACAATTTCGCAACAAGAAGATCTAGCCCCTCCCAATCATCCATCCCCAGAATCCTTGTGGAGTTGAGGCCGCGCAGATAGCTCCTGAGCGCCAGTCAGGTATTTGAGCATGCTCCACTCCCATCCGCTCTGAATTGAAATGAAATGCGCCCCA
Source organism: Pseudomonas sp. BE134 (assembly GCF_031456105.1). Lineage (NCBI taxonomy): Bacteria > Pseudomonadati > Pseudomonadota > Gammaproteobacteria > Pseudomonadales > Pseudomonadaceae > Pseudomonas > Pseudomonas sp. BE134. Next base: position 95,987 of record NZ_JAVDUA010000023.1, read on the forward strand.
GCCAAGTGATGAATAGCTATGACTTTCGGGCCTGGTGCGATAAACACACGTTTCGGTAGTCAACATAATCGGCGGAGAACTGACGCTCAGGATTGTGCAATTTCAAACCCCTGCCCAACGACAAATCGGTTTGTCCGAAGAGGGCATGATGATCACGCAAAAAAAGAGTCAAGCCATGCAATGCGCAATCCCGGATCAATGGTCATGGATTGTCACGAAATGAAAAAGCGCTGTCGCCAAATGAAACATTGGCAATCCCCCCGTCTATAGACTCCTTTTCACGGTCTGCGGAGCAAGCCCCACTCGGCGGTGCGCCCGATCAGCGCAATGCCGGCCGTATGGTCTTCAGTCCTGAAGGAGAATAAACAGATGCGTGTAGAACAACTCACTGCCAATCTTGAAGCTGTGCGGATAGGCATGCGGCTCATCAATGCCCCACATGACGGTTCATTCAACGAGATCGAGAGACTTCTGCAGCGCAAAGCGCTGTTCACGCTCGATCGGGACGCTTTCCATCCAGATTACATGGCCTTAGCCCTGCACTTCGGTGCGCGCGGGGACGATTGAGTATTGGTATCGCTCTGTTGGACGAGGAATCGACCTTGGTTTCATAGGAACTGCCAGATTTTACGTAGCAGCGCAGACTTCAAAACGGTACCTGCGTTTTTACACACTCTGGGCCTTTTTCTGCCGGTTATGGTTACGGAACATGCTGGACAATTCCGATGCAAATGGGTCGTCAAGTCAGTGCAATTACCCATTTGGTATTACCTGATCTGGAAAAACACGCGACCTAACCTTAGTTTTCGACAGAATAGAGGTAGCTACGCAAGGCGTGTCCGCCGGGCGCTTACGACCTATTACGCTACACGTTTTGCGAAGACCAAAAACGTGTCGCTACTTTGATCCCACTGAGATCTCGCTGACTGGTTGCCACCTACCACAGGCTTCTCCTTTTCGCCTTTTGTCCAGAGGTGGGGCGTGGCAGTCGAGTTTTCCGACCTAGTGTATTGGCTCTCTCTCCGTTCTCTGGAGCCACAGAAGCCGACCACTTAGCTTAACCATTAGGCCCAATTCGGTCGCAGGTAACCAAACATGACTGAACACTCGTTGCACTCTTCATACCGTGAAAAGCTAATCGAGCATTTGCTCATCGGTGAGTTGTTGAAATTCTCATGGAAAACCAAAGATTTCAGTCTTGAAATATCTAAACCTGAGGTCGACAGATCTGGCTACGATATCATTGCCGAAGCAAATGGCATTATTCGACACATTCAACTAAAAGCCACCTTTATTGGATCGAAGACGGCAACACATAAAATCCATATTTCGCTGGCAAAAAAACCGTCTGGCTGCGTAGTTTTAGTTTACTTCAATAATGAAACACTTGAGCTTGGGCCATATTATTTTTTTGGCACTAGCCCTGGCCAGCCACTAGCCAGTCTAGAGGATCTAAAAACCGCCAAACACACAAAAGGTGATGCTGCCGGTTTAAAATCAGAAAGGCCGAATATTCGCATATTGAACAAAGGCAGCTTCATTGAATTGAAAACCATACATGAGTTATACAGCCAACTATTTGGAAACGCCTGATAGTATCCCCTTAACCGTTTACCTATCCCTTATCGTAAGGGGAAACGGTATCCCGTCTGTTGGCGCCGACGCCGAACTGATCCAGTTGCCAAGATGTCACTGACCCAGTCAGTTCGTCCGGAACGAATTATCTACGCGAGATTTCTGCAGATTTAGAGGTGGGTCAGTCTTACTTCAGCACTGCGTCCGCGTCAACAGCACTGTGCACCGTCATAAATTGTCTCAGCTTAAGCCCGTCCCATTGTTGAAATCGTTTCCTTTTGCCGGTACTTGTAGGTCACCAATGTCAGCACAGAAAGCACCCATGCACGCAAGATTCAGAGTAATTGAAACCACCATACTGGTGGATGGCAGCAAGCGATACAGGGTTGTTGATCTTGTCGAGGGAGGGGCAGCCAGCAAGCATGGCGTGTTCAAAGTCAGGACAGACGCGGAGGCTGTTTGTACGACATTAAATGCTGAGCATCCGAGGCAGTTGGCAGTGCGTGATTCTGCACCGCGCAGTACCTACTGAGCAGGTACGGTAGCTGGGCAGTTCGCTGACCTGTTGCTGGATTTCGGCCACTAACTCAGCGTCGTTCATAAGCCTGCGTCGCCGTGTTTTGGGTGATACCAATTGTTTGATTCGAACCGTTAATTGCGAGCGCGCCACACCGAGACATTCGCTGACCAGCTTCACTGGTCGTCCCCCGGCAACAAGGGTGAGTGCGCAATCCATTTTCGCGACAGGGCGATCTCCACGGCCTCTTTGAGGATTTCTGCTTCCATCGTCTTCTTGCCCAGCATCCGTTGCAGTTCACGAATCTGCTTGAGTGCATCGCTCAGCTCAGAGGCCGGCACCACGGCTTCACCAGCACTGACCGCCGACAGGCTGCCGTCCTGATACAGCTTGCGCCACAGGAATAACTGGTTGGCATTGATGCCGTTGCGCCGAGCAACGACCGACACACTTTGTCTTGGCTCAAGGCTTTCGCGAACCATGGCCAGCTTTTGCTCTGGGCTCCAGCGGCGCCGCCGCTCCTGACCCAAAAGCTCCCCACACTTATCGTTGCTGTTAGTCATAAACATAACCGTTTGCCTATCCCTTATCGTAAGGGGGAAACGGTGTCCCTGTCTGTCATGGGGCTCGTTCACGGGCCTATGGTTACAGCTAACTGCCGAGGCTTGAAAATAATGTTTAGAATGAATTTGCGTAAATACAACACTCCCAGCGGAAGTCTTCTCGACTGGACGAGTGTTTGGACATTATCGGGAGACTTTGTGGTTTGTAACGGGTGCAAGACTATCCAGATTATTCGGCATGCCGAAACACCTTTCCAGCATCATGCTGAATGTCCTAAGGCCAAAAAAAGTACTAATCCCTGGGGAGACCTAAGGCACATATTGGGCAGCATTCCAATCACTCCCAGTTAAAGCTAGCGGATGCGTCCGGCCATCTCGTTCTGCGCAACTAAACCGGTTGGCTGCAGCAAGAGCGATCGTGCGGCGTATGCTGCGAGGAAGTCTTTCATCAATACCTCAACGAGTGTTTCAGCGGACGCTGCGAATCCCTGACGACAACAGGGAGTACCCACTGCCGCCTGGAAAACTTGCCACTGAGAATCTCCAGACAGGAGCGACTTGCCGGTTCAAAGCAACGGAGACCACACGTGAGAAAGCTTCCTATGAAAATCATCATCGAAGAATGGGACGGCGACGGCGCCATTCGAATTCCCGATGAGGCGTTGCAGGAGCTCGAGCTGGATGTCGGCGACGCGGTGTACCTGATAGAAGAATTTGTCGGCAACACGCGCTGCCTTGTCCTATCAAAAACACCTCAGATTGCGGATCGAATAGACGAGCTCACTGAAAGCTGGGATAGCGGACGCCAGGGCAACGCCGAGGACAAATGAGAAATTTCCTCCACATCACTCCGAGTGCCCGCGATGAAGTTCGTAAGGTTGATCCGCCACGCTGAGAGCGCCGCGAACGCCGGCCTTGCCACTACAGCGCGAGACTCAATACCGCTGACTGAAAAAGCCGGCTACAAGCACGGCGCTTGCGGACTCCATCACGTCCGCACCCGACCTGATCATCTCCTCCCCCTTCCAACACGCCATCGCAACCGCACTACCAACCACTGAACACTTCTCTCATGTCCCATTCGAAATCTGGCCCGTTGAAGAGTTCACGTATTTGACCCCAAACCGTTTTGCCGGCAGCACCCAAGCCGAGCGAAAACCATATGTTGAGAGCTACTGGTCGAACGGTGATGCGTCGATGGTCGACGGGCCAGTTGCCGAATCATTTGAGCATCTGCTCGGGCGCGTAGATACGGTTAAATGGCATTAAATGGGTGTGAATGGGTGTGTAATTGGTCTTTGAGACACTCACAGCTAAATCATTGTTATGAAGGGCATCAACACGTACTGTCTGCCAAGCAAAGACTTGAAGTACCACTTCGTCATCGATATGACGAGCATGCGTGATGTAGCGTCGGACTAACTCAAGGAGCATCATGAAAGCCATACAACTGCAACAGCCCGCTGGTCTGGATAACCTGCGCTTGGTCGACATGCCTGCCCCGGGTGCGCCCCAGGAGGGCGAGATTCAGGTGCGGATTCATGCTAGCTCGCTCAATTACCACGACCTCGGCGTCGTTACCGGCCATGCCCGCGCGGAAAATGGGCGCATCCCCATGTCCGATGGTGCCGGAGTCGTCACCGCTGTCGGCGAAGGTGTGACAGAGTTCGCCGTTGGCGATCACGTGGTGTCGTGCTTCTTCCCCTTCTGGCAATCGGGCCGCGTCGTGCCCACCACCTTCCAGACGGTGCCTGGCGATGGCGTCGACGGCTTTGCCCGCGAAGTGGTCAACATGGCCACTGATGCCTTCACCCTCGCGCCCAAGGGCTACACCCACGAAGAAGCCGCCACGCTGACCACGGCAGGCCTGACCGCCTGGCGTGCGCTGGTGGTCGACGGCCGCATTCAGGCGGGCGATACGGTGCTGGTGCTGGGTACCGGCGGCGTTTCCATCCTGGCGTTGCAGATGGCCAAATCCATGGGTGCCCGTGTGATTGCCACGACCTCGTCCGAGACCAAGAGGGAGCGCCTACTGGCCCTGGGTGCCGACCAAGTCATCAATTACAAAAACCAACTAGAGTGGGGAGACTCCGTGCTGGACGCCACAGAGGGGCGTGGTGCCGACATAGTGGTCGAAGTTGGCGGCCCGGGCACATTGCCCCAATCCATACGCGCCTGCGCACCCGGCGGCCATATCGCGCTGATCGGCGTGCTCACCGGTATTTCCGGCAGCGTTCCAACTCTGGAGTTGATGCGCAAGCAGCAAACCCTGCGTGGCCTGATCGTCGGCAGTCGCGAGCAGCAGCAGGACATGGTGCGGGCGCTGGAAAACTTCAGCTGGCGCCCGGTCATCGATAGCCGATATCCACTGGAGCAGATTGCCGAGGCCTTTGCCCACCAGATCACAGCCAGTCACTTTGGCAAGATCTGCCTTCACTATTGAACTGAAAAGCCCGTGGTGCGGAAAGACGCCGAATTGACCCACGCGCCGACGCAAGACTGCCCTACCCCAAGTAGGCAGAAATCCAGCATAGGCAATGCTTCGCGAGAAATAAGACTGGGTCAGTGACATCTCGGCCACTGGTTCAATTCGGCGTCAGCGCCAACACGCAGCGCACAGTGAGGTCTGCGGGTGTTACCTCATCGCCGAAAACGTGGGCAAAAGCGAGTAACACGGAAACAAGTTGTCAGGCTTGGGCCGACTGGAAAACCCGAAAACTTATCAAATCATTGATTTAAAAAGGTTTTAAACAGTTGGCACGAATCCTGCTTTCTCTATTGCACAACAAGAACAAAAAAAGCGACAAACCTGATAAAAATAAGACGTAACGACTCTGACATCACAAAAACAACACGGCAGAGGCGCAGCGAACAGATTTTTTTGGAGAAGATGTGCTTTTCAGGGTGCTTTTCGGAGTAACCCATAACCGGGCAGAGAACAATAAAACTACCCTCAGGTAGCTCCCGAACTGGTTGGATCGCTTAGCGAAAAAGCAGATCAGCGCTCAAAAAAATATGTTTGCTCTTGATCCCTGATGGGGATCGACAAAAACAGCGGTAAAGGGAAACGGTTTCCAAAAACAAAAACAGACCGCCCCTCAATAACAAAAAAAGAGCACGCGCAACGACAAATTAAAGGGGAGTTTCGGCTCCCCTTAGTGCTGTCTGGCATTTGTATTTTCCACAGACTAACCCTGTATTCCACCCCCTATCCCTAATGTGAGAGCGGCCCTGCTCCCAGCCCTTCAAGATCAAACAGAACCAGCTTGCCCTCGAAGCCGCGATCATGGAACTGACGCTATGGGTCGGACGGCGCGGTTCAGCGGAGGCTGCTGGTCATGTTCGCGGTGCTTTGAACACCATCAGTAAGAACGAGAATTTCATGAACCTAACGCTCACCGTGCTGATGGTACCCGAGTGATCGGGCATCCATCTCGCTCGGACAAAACCATTTCATGGCACCAGTAGCGCCTCGTGGATCTCAATGGCCGGAATAGCTTCTTCCTTCCGCTTGCTGGCAAGCCAAATCCTAGTTTTGCTCACATCGAAAATCTGGCCCTGCTCCATTAGCGACAACACGAGTGCATCTGCAACTCGATAGCGACCACAGGCCGGACAATCTCTCTCCTCCCACGGGCCATGACACTGAATGCGTTCAGCGACACCTGCACAAACAAGACAGCTCATGGGATCACCATTATTTTTTATTAGTTTGTAGCTAATCCGTCGTTTTTTTCAGCTGCTTTAATCTAATAACTCACCGCGTGCTCAATTACCAGACGCCACAGTCACAAGTCATAAGATAACTGACTTGTTCCATTGGGACGTACCTCAGCACGGCACCGAGCCCATGGATATCTGGCTCAATAGCGGGATCTGTCCTTACGAAGGAAATCCCCGATACCAAGGGCTAATTATGTATTCAGCCAGCCAGCCCGCTTGGCAGCGGGGAGCCGAGGCAGTATTCAAGAACATGGGGCTCTGGCTCACCATCACGTAGCAATCCTCATGCAGGACATCTTTGACATTTTTGTGGGTTTTGACTGACAGGTTTAGTCGCTCTTTACCGATCATAGTTACGTAGCCCACCTACTCCACGCAGCGCGACATCAATGGATCCCTTTTTTGTAAATATCTATTTTCGTTCGATTATCGAACAACTTAACAATTCTACTAACATATTGTTATAAAAGGTTATTCTTGATTTTTTAGAAAGAAATCAGACAAAACTCCATATAACCCCTCTTCACAATGGATCCATAAATTGATTCACTGGCCCCGCACGGTGTCAGGTATTGCGCCTGCCCGCTCATAAAAATAATAGGGTGTCGTGATGAATCACTTCTCAATCGGGCACAAGCTTCGGCTTGCACCCACCTTCGTGTGCCTCCCTCGCTTTATCTTTACGCAGCCTCATCTCGAGGGGCAGCCATGAGTGTCGATCTGAAGAGCGTGGTAGATGAGCGTCCCATGGCGCGGTTCCAATGGTTGGCCGTGGGCATCTGTATTGTTTTGAACATGATCGATGGCTTCGACGTGCTGGTGATGGCCTTCACGGCCTCCTCGGTGTCCGCCGAATGGGGCTTGAACGGCGCGCAGATCGGACTGCTGTTGAGTGCCGGACTGTTTGGCATGGCGGCAGGCTCTCTGTTTATCGCACCGTGGGCGGATCGCTATGGTCGTCGGCCATTGATCCTGTTTTGCCTGCTGCTCTCAGGGGCCGGCATGCTGTTGTCGGCACTGAGCCAGACGCCGGTGCAACTGGCGCTGCTGCGTGGGTTGACCGGCTTGGGTATCGGCGGAATCCTGGCCAGCAGCAACGTGATTGCCAGTGAATATGCCAACAAACGCTGGCGAGGCCTGGCGGTGAGCCTGCAATCTACCGGTTATGCCTTGGGTGCGACCTTGGGCGGGCTGTTGTCGGTGTGGCTGCTGACGCACTTTGGCTGGCGTTCGGTTTTCATATTCGGTGGAGCCGTGACCCTGGCGGTGATTCCACTGGTATTGATGTACTTGCCTGAGTCGTTGGACTTTCTGATCGCCCGCCGCCCCGAGAATGCCTTGGCACGCATCAATCGACTGGCCGCCCGCCTCGGCCAGCCAGCACTGCGCGAACTGCCCGTCGCCATCTCCGCGCCGATTTCAGGCCGTGGGCGCCTGGCGCAGTTGCTCTCACCTGATTCACGGCGCACCACCCTGCTGATCTGGCTGCTGTTCTTCCTGGTGATGTTCGGCTTCTACTTCGTGATGAGCTGGACGCCGAAACTGCTGGTTTCAGCAGGGCTATCGGCACAGCAAGGCATCAGCGGCGGCGTGCTGTTGAGCGTCGGCGGTATCTTCGGCGCGGCGCTGATTGGTGGCATGGCCTCGCGCTGGCGGCTGACCCGGGTGCTGTCGCTGTTCATGCTGATTACTGCGGGCCTGCTGGTACTGTTCGTCGGTTCCGCTTCATCAGTATCCATGGCACTCGGCCTGGGCCTGTTGATCGGGCTCTTTGCCAACGGTTGCGTGGCTGGCTTGTACGCGCTATCGCCGATTGTCTACGACGCATCAGTACGAACAACAGGGGTCGGTTGGGGCATCGGTATCGGACGCATCGGCGCGATCCTTTCGCCGACCGTCGCCGGCCTGTTGCTGGACAGCGGTTGGCAGCCACTGCACCTGTACGGGGTTTTTGCCGTGGTTTTCGTGATTGCCGCCGCCGTGTTGCTGCTACTCAAGCTCAACACCCAAGTGCAACCTGCTGCCGAGCTCAGCCACGCCTGACGCAATGCAAAGAGGTAGCGAGGCCTTGCCTCGCTACTGACTACTACCCCCAGGAATACAACAATAATGACTTACCTTCCTCTCCCCCGGGCCCTGCTCGGCGGTGCAATAGCGCTTGCCTTATTACCTTCAGCGTATGCCGAGAGCAGCGGCTTTTTCGAGAATTCCAAGACCAGTCTGTTGCTGCGAAATTACTATTTCAATCGTGACTACAACGATCCCGGCGCCAGCAAGAGCAAGGTAGAAGAATGGGCCCAGGGCGCTATCCTCAAGTTCAATTCCGGTTACACCCCTGGCGTTCTAGGCTTTGGCCTTGACGGTATAGCGATGCTGGGTATCAAGCTCGACAGCAGCCGTCAGACCAGCGGTTCCGACCTGCTGCCGGTGCATGCAGATGGTCAGTCCGCCGACAGCTACGGGCGTGCAGGGGTGGCCGCAAAAATGCGCTTGTCTGACACTGAGCTATTTCTGGGCGAGCTCATGCCCGATGTTCCGCTGCTGCGCTACGATGACGGACGCCTACTGCCACAGACCTTCCAAGGCACCATGCTGGTGTCCCGAGAGCTACCCGGCCTGAGCCTGCAGGGTGGGCAATACACCGCCACGAGCCTGCGTAATTCCTCAAACATGCAAGACCTCTCTGCCTGGGCTGCGCCCACCGTTACCTCAGACAGTTTCAACTATGCGGGCGCTGAATATCGTTTCAATGAACAACAAACCCTGATTGGCGCTTGGCACTCGCAACTCGAAGACATTTATCAGCAAAGCTATCTGAACCTGCTACATAAACAGAAGTTTGGTGACTGGACTCTCGGCGCGAATCTGGGCTACTTCATCGATAACGATGACGGCAGCGCCCGTATTGGTAACGTTCAAAGTACTACCGGCTACGGGCTGTTCTCGGCCAACCTGGGTGGCCACACCTTGTATCTGGGGCTGCAAAAGGTCAGCGGCGATACCAGCTGGATGTCCGTGTATGGCAGTAGTGGGCGCACCTTGGGCAACGACATGTTCAACGGCAACTTCAGTAACGCCGACGAGCGTTCCTGGCAGGCTCGCTATGATTACAACTTCGTCGCCGCCGGCATCCCCGGCTTGCTGCTGATGACCCGCTATGGTCACGGCGAGAACGCCACCACCAAGACGGGTAGCAATGGCAAGGAATGGGAACGTGACACCGAGGTCAGCTACACCTTGCAAAGTGGCCCGATGAAGAACCTTAGCGTGCGGGTCAACAACGCCACCAACCGTCGCAGCTTCAACAGTGATTTCGATCAGACCCGCTTGATCGTCAGCTACCCACTGTCTCTCTGATCCTCCCGCCAGGGGCGCTAGTCGCCCCTGCATCCCCCCCCTTCCTTGCGTTACTATGGCGAACCACTTTCTGGAAGTCGCCTGCATGAGCAAACCGGGTCAAATGGTGCTAGTCGCACTGCGCAAAATGATCGCCTCGGGAGAGCTGGCGGCTGGCGAGCGGCTGATGGAGATTCCGACGGCGGAACGCTTCGGCGTCTCGCGCATGCCGGTGCGCATGGCCTTTCTTACTCTGGAACAGGAAGGTTTGCTGGTGCGCCATGGCGGAAGGGGCTATCAGGTGCGCTCGGTGAGTGCCGACGATATCGCCGGAGCCGTGGAGGTGCGCGGGGTACTGGAGGGGCTGGCGGCGCGGCAGAGCGCCGAACGCGGATTGACCGAGCAAGCACAGGCGGCGCTGCACGAATGCCTGGTACAAGGCGATGCGTTGTTCGACAAAGGCTACGTGACAGAAGAAGACCTTGAGGCCTTCCATGACCTCAACATGCGCTTTCATCAGGTGATCGTCGAAAGTAGCGCCAACCCGGCCATTGCCGAAGCCCTGGCACGAAACGACCATCGCCCCTTCGCTTCAGTGTCAGCGCTCGCTATCGATCGTGAAGACATGGCACGCGAATACCGGCGCTTCAACTTCGCTCACATGCAACACCATTCGGTCTTCGACGCGCTGGTCAGTCGCCAGGGCGCACGCGCTGAAGCCATTATGCGTGAACACGCCAATGCGACCTTGCGTTACGCCGAGGTATTCGGCGCGATCAGCAATAGCGAACGGATGAAAGTGATCGCGCGCGGCGAATAACCGACTCGTTCAGAGATCCAACACCAACAGCGCCGATTTAGCCCTCGAACAGCAGGGCGTGAACTGATCATTGGCCGCTTGCTCTTCTTCGGTGAGGAACAGGTCACGGTGATCAGGCACCCCTTCCAGCACACGGGTCAGGCAGGTTCCGCAGACGCCCTGCTCACAGGAAATTGCAATCTCGACACCGTGACTTTCCAGCACCTGAACCACAGTCTTGTCAGCCGGAATATCAAACACCTGCCCGCTACTGCCAAGCTTGACCTGGAACGTCCCATCGTCACGCGTATCTACCGGCGCTGCGGCGAAGTATTCACGGTGCAACTGCCCATCGCTCCAACCTTGGGCCTTGGCGCTATCGAGCACATACTGCATGAACCCTGAAGGGCCACAGACATATAGGTGCACGTCCGGCCCCGGATTAGCCAGGATCTTGGCGGCATCCATACGCGAATCGGCTTCTTCATCGAAATGCAGGTGCACGCGATCAGAAAAGGAGGCCCCTTTGAGTCGCTCGGCAAACGCCGCACGCTCAGTGGAGCGAGCGCAATAATGCAGCTCGAAATCGGCACCGCTGTGGGCCAGTTGCTCGGCCATGCAGAGAATCGGAGTGATGCCTATGCCGCCGGCGAACAACAGGCTGCGCCGTGCCTCACCCACCAGCGGGAAGAGGTTACGCGGTTCGCTGATGAACAGCCGATCACCACTGTTGACCTGCTCATGCATGCCCTGAGAACCACCGCGCGAGGCCGCGTCCTTAAGTACACCGATCAAGTAGCGATGGCGCTCTTGCGGGTGATTGCACAGTGAGTACTGGCGGATCAGTCCGCTGGGCAGGTGCACGTCGATATGGGCCCCGGCACTGAAGCTGGGTAATACCCCGCCCTGTGCACAGGTCAACTCGTAGCTGCAAATATCCAACGCTTCGTTGTTGCGGGATGTCACGACGACTTCAATCATGGCGAACCTTCAAGACCGGCCACCGCAGTGGCCGCGAACAAGATCAATGGGAGTGGACGGGCGTATTGCTCAAGGACGCTCCCTTCGCTATTTCACCGCAGCAATCAGCTCGACAGCCGGTGCTCGCTCACGGGCAATGATGCGTTCCAGCACGCGCCTGGACTGCACGCCACCGGCATCAATATTGAGCTTGAGCAAGTTACGCTCAGGATTGGCCAGCAGGTTTTTCTGCTGCTGTTCGAGCATGTCCAGGTCTTCGCTGAAAATCTTTCCCTGGCCCTCGCGGATGGAGGCGGTGAGGGCTTCGTCGTGCGGATTGAAGTTGCGTGCCATACCCCAGAAATACCAGATCGAGGTCTCGGTTTCCGGTGTAATGAAGTCGACCACGATGCTCGCGGCTTTGTGTTGCGGTTCGGCGTTGTAACCGCCCTTGCCGGCGTGGGCCACGCCCACTTCGATCAAGACGTGACTGGGTGGACTGAAGCGGCAGATCTGCCAACGATCCACCGGTACGTCGTCGGCCAGGTTATTGCCACGCAGCGCCATGCGCCAGAACGGTGGCGCCATGATGTTTTCCATGTGCCGTGCGGTGACCACTTCGTCACCTTCCACGGTGGTGACTGGCGGCGCCTCATCGATCTCTTTCTGGCCAATGCTCGAAGCGTGCACGTAGGTTTCGTGGGTGAGATCCATCAGGTTATCGATCATCAGTCGATAGTCGCAGTTGATATGGAAAAGCCCACCGCCATAGGCCCACTCATCGCTGACAGCCCATTCCAGATGATGGATCAGGTCTGGGTCAGCCTTGCCCTGCTCCCCAGGCCAGACCCAGATAAAACCGTAACGCTCTTCAACCGCGTAGGTCTTGTTGCACGGAAAGCCCCGGACGCGCTGACCTGGCATTTCGACGGTTTTGCCGTCACAGCCCATTACCAGGCCGTGATACCCACAGACCAGGTTGCCATTCTCGACATACCCAAGCGAAAGGGGGGCGCCTCGATGTGGGCAAAAATTCTCGACGGCGGCAACGCGCCCTTCATGGCCTCGATAGAAAACGATTTTCTCACCGCATATTTGCCGCCCAAGGGGCTTGCTAGCGATCTCGTCGGGGGTGCAGGCGACATACCAGGTGTTTTTCGGATACATGCGAATCTCCGGAGCAGGCTTGTTGTTATGGATCCATTTGATCGGATTAGTCGGATTTTAGTCAAGGTTTATGTGATAAATAACGATCAATGGATCCATTAAGCCAATTCATCAATATTCAACCTTTCGAGCACCTTATATATGCGAAGGCGCTTCCATCCCGATCCTGCCGTGGCATCCAAATCCGATTCGACGTAAATCGCCCACAGGGCACTCTCCTGCTGGTCACTGGTGAGGCCGCATTGTGCATTTGAAAGGCGGGTCGCGGCGCACATTCAGCCAACGCATCGCGGATAAATCCGCTCCGACAACAACGCGTCCGACTGCCGATCAAGCAGAGCAGCTGTCTTGCGACTAGCTTTACCTCGAACACTAAAGCCTCCGCCCACAACTCAACCAGGTAAAGGTTCGTTATGACTAAAAAAATCGACCTGACGATCACCCACGATTACCTCAATCCGTTTGCCTCGCCGGACAACCCCAAGTTAAGCCCCGAACTGGTGGACTACCTGTCGGATAGCGCCTGGTACCACCCCGAGTTGTGCCTGCAGATTCGCTGCCCGGAAGATGAGCGAGAACGCCTGCAGCAAGCCATCAGCAATACCTTTGCGGAAAAGAGCGAACAACTCAGAGGGGATATTCGCACCCAGCGGCTGGTAGCGCTGACACTCCTGGGCTTGGCACTAGCCTTGGTGCTGGCAGGCACGGCTCTGGGCATTGAAGGCACCATCCCCGTGGGAGTTGTTACCGTCACCGCGTGGATGCTGCTCTGGCGCAGCGGGGAGATATTGTTTCTGGATATCCGCAGCGCTAACCGGCAGCTGCGTAAGTACCAGCGCCTCGCCAACGCATCAAAGCAGTTTGATTGAGGTTGATCATTCCCACTACGTGTGGGACTGCCGCCTTCGCTACTCCAGTACCCACCGACCAGCCACTGCGCCCGCGAAGCCCCGCAGCGTCGCAGCTCGTAGGATGGGTTGAACGGAGCGATACCCATGCGGTTGCGGCTCATCTATGTTCGCGTCGAAGCCGAACTGAGCCAGTTGCCGAGATATCACTGACCCAGTCTGTTCCTCTCGAACCATTGCATATGCGGGATATGTGCAATTTTAGAGATGGGTCAGTCTTGCTTCAGCCCATTTCCCAAGACTTGAAAAATTGGCGTGCCCCCGCTAAATCTATAGGTCGTTCATATGGGGAAGTAGAGAGACAAAATGTCCGTTCGATTCGTAGTGGTAAACGCAAGACCAATGCAGTACGGCCAAGACAGCAGTAGCGCAAATCCAGCGAGTCGCGTTGCTCGCGGATATCTCATCCTGGACAGGCAGCATGACCAAAGACTTCCAGATTGCTATATGAGCCGCAGTGAAGCCCAAGAAGAATGCGATAGAAGAAATGAGGCGTAGCGCCGAAGCTGAGCGACACTCGCCTGAGTGATCGGGTAGTTTTGATAATTGGCGACCGGAAAAGCCAGGTGTACCTGGACATACACGTGAAGACGTTACCTCGAGCCGGGCTAAAGCCCGAAGAAGCGATTGCTAGATAGCGTTAGCTCCCTCAGCCCGACAAAACGCCTTATGAATCTCACACAAGCCCCCCTCTCCAGTCGACCGATAAGATCGAGCGCAAGCCTCCGGCGTTGTCACCTGCGAAATTGCACTCCACTTGACCACCTGACGCATCGGTACTGACCGCTCGTTTGAATTGCACTTGACCAGGCATTTGCATTCGATCTGATCACCGATTGCAGCGGTTTTGACCAACACGCTTTGTAACCATGATCGGCTGAGAGCTCCTCATAGTTGCGTGTACGGCCATGCTGTCGCAGGGTTGCTAATAACGTGAAATCGAAGTCCGCAAAGGCCGGATTTTGGGTTCCATGCTGGATGATTGTCATTCCAGCAACGGCTATTGATGGCTGCGGGCTTCGAGCACTCATGCGGTGATCTCACTTGCCCCAAGGAGCATGTGGCTATTCATCTCCAGTTTGCCGTAGCATCTTTACATCTCCTGGTCGGTAAATTGCACGGCTGTTACGGTTGCAGGAGCGTTAGGATGCATCGAGTTTGAAGAAGTTCTTCCAACTGTCTTGATGTATCCAGGTGCGCCATCGGCAGCATTGTTGTCTTCAGCTGCTGGAGCCGAGATTGGCGAGGCCTGTAAGGCAGTAGGTTCGCCCACGGTGCTGATCCGATTTTGCTTTTTAGGTGGGTCTGCAAGCGCTGTCAGGCAGGCTGCGGATAGCAGCGCTACGGTCATCACGCTCTGTATGGTGGTGCTCATTGTCGTACGCCTCCGTTAGAGTCGCACATAGAGTTTGGACTACAGGGGAAAAAGAGTGACTGTGGTCGACAGCCGGCTTTATTCACTGATGACTCAGGTCTCAACCGAAGCTTTTCGACGAATTAGTTTCAATCAGGTACGCGGGCTATTTTTCTCCTGAGATGTACGCTTTCTGCACGCCCGATCATGATCACAAATGCATTGCAATTGGTCGTTTGTAGACGCTGACGCCGAATTGACCCACGTGCCGACGCAAGACTGCCCTACCCCAAGTCGGCAGAAATCCAGCATAGGCAATGGTTCGCGAGAAATAAGACTGGGTCAGTGACATCTCGGCCACTGGGTCAATTCGGCGTCAGCACCAACACTCTGGCGGACATTCAGGGGGTTTCAATCTCCGACGCGTACTTTTCTGCTTTAGAAAACACGGCCGACTTTTTCAACAGAATCGGCCAGAAGCGGTCATTCAAGACCCTATTACACTATCAACCACACGCGCTTTTGATATCCGATGGGGGCCCACCTATGCAGTGGCAGGTAGAGGTGTACCAGAGAGGGAATTGACGGACACGAAGAATTCATCAATATGACTCTGGCGGTGCTTATGGCGCCAAGGGAATCAGACCTAGAAATCAAGAGTCAGCCGCGCTTCCTGGCCCGACGAGACGATTTCCCATCTGAGGCTGCTATGAGAGGGATTAACTCTATCGTCAGTCTTATGCCTCAGTAGAGTACGACTCACATACCTTGGACTTGCCCCTACAAAACCGGACACCAACTCCCCGTTAAATTGATGCAGCTGCCAAGCGCCTGAACTCCCTCGGTGAGCGATAGTTCAAAGCG
>NZ_JAVDUA010000024.1:0-111223 GCF_031456105.1 Pseudomonas sp. BE134
TGTCGGGTGGCATTCGCCCTCATGAAAAACCAGAGCGAATACCAGCCGAATTTACGGCTGCAGGGTTCCCCTGCAACATAGAATCTCCCACAGGGGATTTGTGGCGTTCAAAAACCCCATGTGGGAGCGAGCCTGCTCGCGATGGCAGACTGACAATCTCTCCAAATCCATCGACAAGCGCTCCATTACCGGGCAACGCGCTTCGATGCGGTGCAAAAACCTCGATAACGATCTGTAAAACCCCTCTCCAACCCAACAAATCCGCGTTTTGGACGACTTGGCACAACCACTGCATTACCCTTTTCACCATACATAAAGCCCGGCCTTCAACGACGAAGGTTGCGCTTCCCGAGAGAACGGGACCAGGACAAAGGCGTCCTCGCTAGGCAACTAGCGGGACGCCTTTTTTTGTTTGCGCAAAATTGTCGAGCCAGACCTGAAGCCCTGATGAGGCGGGTCGCAGCTCCCCGGAGAACCTGATGAAAAAACTAAAACTGGTGATGATCGGCAACGGCATGGCCGGGGTTCGTACCCTGGAAGAACTGCTCAAGCTGAGCAACGAGCTGTACGACATCACGGTCTTCGGTGCCGAACCCCATACCAATTACAACCGCATCCTGCTGTCGCCGGTGCTGGCCGGTGAGCAGACGTTCGAAGAGATCGTGCTCAACGACCTCGACTGGTACCTGGACAACAACGTCAAGCTGCTGCTCAACCGAAAAGTCGTGGAAATCGACCGGGTCAAACGCCGGGTCATCGCCGAAGACGGCACCGAGGCCGAATACGATCGCCTGCTGATCGCCACCGGCTCAACCCCGTTCATCCTGCCGATCCCCGGCAACACCTTGCAGGGTGTGATCGGCTACCGTGACATCGCCGACACCCAGGCCATGATCGACACCGCCAAGACCCACAAGCACGCCGTTGTCATCGGCGGTGGCCTGCTCGGCCTGGAAGCGGCCAACGGCCTTATGCTGCGCGGCATGCACGTCACCGTGGTGCACATCGGCGAATGGTTGCTGGAACGGCAACTCGACAAGACCAGCGGCCAGTTGCTGCAAACCGCCCTGGAAGCACGCGGCCTGCACTTTCGCCTGTGCGAACACACCCACGCGCTGCACGACGCGGGCAATGGCCGGGTCGGCTCGGTTGAATTCAAGAACGGCGACATCATTCCCGCCGACCTGGTGGTGATGGCCGCCGGCATTCGTCCCAACACCGAACTCGCGGAAAAATCCGGCATCCCCTGCAATCGCGGGATTCTGGTCAACGACACGATGCAAACCTACGACCCACGGGTCTACGCCATCGGTGAATGCGCCAGCCATCGCGGCATCGCCTACGGCCTGGTTGCGCCGCTGTTCGAGCAAGCCAAGGTCTGCGCCAATCACCTCGCACAATTGGGCTTCGCCCGTTATCAAGGCTCGGTGACGTCGACCAAATTGAAAGTCACCGGTATCGACCTGTTCTCCGCTGGCGACTTCATGGGCGGCGAAGGCACGGAAACCATCACCCTCTCCGACCCGATTGGCGGGGTCTACAAAAAACTGGTGATCAAGGACGACGTGCTGGTCGGGGCCTGTCTGTACGGCGATACGGCCGATGGCGGTTGGTATTTCCGGCAGATTCGTGAGAATCACGCCATTGGCGAAATCCGCGATCACCTGATGTTCGGCGAAAACGCGCTCGGCGATGTAGGACATCAAGGCCAGGACAAAGCCATGAGCATGGCCGACACCGCCGAAGTCTGCGGCTGCAACGGCGTGTGCAAAGGTACGATCGTCAAGGCGATTCAGGAACACGGGCTGTTCAGTGTCGACGAGGTCAAGAAACACACCAAAGCTGCCAGCTCTTGTGGCTCCTGCGCCGGCCTCGTCGAGCAAATCCTGATCAACACAGTGGGCGGCGCGGCAGACGTCAAACCGAAAAGCGAAAAAGCCATCTGCGGTTGCAGCGACCTCAACCACGGGCAAATCCGCCAAGCCATCCGCGATCAGCATTTGCTGACAATCGCCGGAACCATCGGCTATTTGAACTGGCGCACCCCGAATGGCTGCGCGACCTGCCGCCCGGCACTCAACTACTACCTGATTTCCACCTGGCCAGGCGAAGCCAAGGATGACCCGCAATCGCGCCTGATCAACGAACGCGCCCACGCCAACATTCAGAAAGACGGCACCTACTCGGTGGTCCCACGGATGTGGGGTGGCGTGACCAACCCTTCGGAATTGCGCCGCATTGCCGATGTCGCCGACAAGTACAACGTGCCGATGGTCAAGGTCACCGGTGGTCAGCGCATCGACTTGCTGGGGATCAAGAAACAGGATTTGCCCGGCGTCTGGAAAGACCTCGACATGCCGTCCGGCCACGCCTATGGCAAATCCATCCGTACCGTGAAGACCTGCGTCGGCAGCGAGTTCTGCCGATTCGGTACGCAAAATTCCACGCAGTTGGGCATAGAGCTGGAGCACGACCTGTTCAACATGTGGTCGCCGCACAAAGTGAAACTGGCGGTCTCCGGTTGCCCGCGCAACTGTTCGGAAGCGGGCATCAAGGATGTAGGCATTATCGGGGTGGATTCCGGCTGGGAGATGTACATCGGTGGCAACGGCGGGATCAAAACCGAAGTCGCCGAGTTCTTCGTCAAATTGAAAACCGCTGAAGAAGTGCGCGAATACAACGGCGCGTTCCTGCAGCTCTATCGCGAAGAAGCCTTCTACCTCGAACGCACCGTGCATTACCTGCAACGGGTCGGCATGGACCACATCAAGAAAGCTGTGCTGGAAGACCCGGAACGCCGCAAGGCGCTGAATGATCGCCTGCAATTCTCCCTGTCGTTCGAACAGGATCCGTGGAAGGAACGCCTGGAACAGCCACTGCTGAAAAAAGAATTCGACGTCATCCCCGTGAAAAACCTGGAGGTGCTGGCATGAACTGGCTCGATATCTGCGCACTGGAAGAAATCAACGCCCTGGGCTCGCGGATCATTGCCGGCCCTAAAGGTGACATCGCGATTTTTCGTACCAGCGACGATGAGGTGTTTGCTCTCGACGACCGCTGCCCGCACAAGGGCGGGCCGCTGTCCCAAGGCTTGATCTACGGCAAGCGTGTGGCCTGCCCGCTGCACAACTGGCAGATCGATCTGGAAAGCGGCCAAGCCTTGGCCCCGGACGTCGGCTGCGCCCATCACCACCCGGCGCGGGTCGAAAATGGCCGAGTGATGCTGGCTCTGCGGGACGCAGGCTGATGGACCGCCAGATCACCGCGTCCACCTGCTGCTATTGCGGGGTTGGCTGCGGCGTGCTGATCGAGCATGACGGCGAGCGCATTTTCGGCGTCAGCGGCGATCCGGCGCACCCGGCCAACTTCGGCAAGCTGTGCAGCAAGGGATCAACCCTGCATTTGACCGGCGACTTGACCGCGCGGGCGTTGTACCCGGAATTACGCCTCGGCAAAGGCCTGGCGCGTAGCCGCACCGACTGGGACACCGCCCTCGATCACGCTGTCAGCGTTTTCGCCCAAACCATTGCCGAGCATGGCCCGGACAGCGTGGCGTTCTACATTTCCGGGCAGTTGCTGACCGAGGATTACTACGCCTTCAACAAGCTGGCGCGAGCGCTGGTGGGCACCAATAACATCGACAGTAATTC
Source organism: Pseudomonas sp. BE134 (assembly GCF_031456105.1). Classification (NCBI taxonomy): domain Bacteria; kingdom Pseudomonadati; phylum Pseudomonadota; class Gammaproteobacteria; order Pseudomonadales; family Pseudomonadaceae; genus Pseudomonas; species Pseudomonas sp. BE134. Next base: position 3,651 of record NZ_JAVDUA010000024.1, read on the forward strand.
GCGGTTGTGCATGTCCTCGGCGGTGGTCGGCTACAAACGCAGCCTGGGCGCTGATGCGCCGCCGTGTAGCTATGAAGACCTGGAACTGAGCGACTGCGTGATGATTGTCGGCAGTAACATGGCCTACGCCCACCCGGTACTGTTTCGCCGACTGGAAGAAGCCAAATCCCGCCGGCCACAGATGAAAGTCATCGTCATTGACCCGCGTCGCACCGACACCTGCGATTTGGCTGACCTGCATCTGGCGATTCTTCCGGGGACCGATGTCGCCTTGTTCCACGGGATTTTGCATCTGCTGCTGTGGGAAGACTGGGTCGACCGCGACTACATCAAGGCGCATACCGAAGGCCTGGCCGAACTGAAGAATCTGGTGCGCGACTACACACCGCAGATGGTGTCGCAGCTGTGCGGCATCAGCATTGAACAACTGCAGCAATGCGCTGAGTGGGTCGGTACTTCACCGAGTTTCCTGTCGTTGTGGTGCATGGGGCTCAACCAGTCCACCGCCGGCAGCGCAAAAAACAGCGCACTGATCAATTTGCACCTGGCCACCGGACAAATTGGCCGTCCGGGTGCAGGACCTTTCTCGTTGACCGGTCAGCCGAATGCCATGGGCGGGCGTGAAACCGGCAGTCTGTCCAACCTGCTGCCGGGGCATCGCGACGCCGCCAACGCGGAGCACCGTGCCGAGGTGGCGGCTTTCTGGGACGTTGATCACTTGCCTGAAAACCCTGGGCTCAGCGCCATCGAGTTGTTTGAGCAGGTGGCCAGCGGAAAGATCAAAGCCTTGTGGATTGCTTGTACCAACCCTGCTCAGTCACTTCCCGATCAAACTGCCGTGCGCGCCGCTTTGGAAACGTGCCCGTTCGTGGTGTTGCAAGAGGCTTTCCGCACCACTGAAACCGCCAGGTTTGCTGACCTGTTGTTGCCCGCAGCCAGTTGGGGCGAGAAGGACGGTACGGTGACCAACTCCGAACGGCGTATTTCCCACGTCCGCCGGGCGATCGTCGCACCGGGTGAAGCGCGCCCGGACTGGGCGATTACGGTGGATTTCGCACAGCGTCTGGAGAAACGTCTGCGTCCGGAAGCGGCCAGCCTGTTTGCCTTTGAAACACCGGCGCAGGTCTTCGACGAATACAAACAGCTGACGCGAGGCCGGGACCTGGATCTGTCCGGAATCAGCCACGCATTGATCGACCAAATCGGTCCGCAGCAATGGCCTTTTCCTACGGGTTCCAGCACAGGTACTGCCCGGTTGTATCTGGACGGTATTTTCCCGACTGCCAGTGGCCGCGCGCAGTTTGTGGCCGACCCCTATCGCGCCGCCAAGGAACAACGGGATGCTCGCTTCCCGCTGACGCTGATCACCGGTCGCCTGCGGGATCAATGGCACGGCATGAGCCGTACCGGCACCGCCGCACAGTTGTTCGGTCATGTCAGTGAAGCCGTGTTGAGCCTGCACCCCGATGAACTGCGCCGCCATCGCCTGCAAACGGGTGATCTGATCAGCCTGAAAAGCCGGCGCGGCGCGGTGATTGTGCCGGTGACCAGTGATGACAGTGTGCGTCCGGGCCAGGCCTTTTTGCCGATGCATTTTGGTGACCGTTTTCTCAAGGGCGGTATCAACACCCTCACGCTCCCCGCCTTCGACCCGTTGTCGAAACAACCGGAGCTGAAACACAGCGGCGTGCGCCTCGAACCGGTCCAGCTGCCTTGGCACCTTTTCGCGCTAATTGAGGGTGATATCCAACAGCACTTTGAGACGCTACGCCCCCTCTGCGAGACGTTTTCCTACGTCAGCCTCAGCCTTGCCGGCCGTGAGCGCCCTGCACTGCTGATACGCGCTGCCAGCGCCACCGCGCCCGATCCGCAACTGCTGCGGGAAATCGATCAATGCCTGGGACTCAATGACGGACCGGTCCTGGCCTACGACGACCCACGGCGCTCAATCGGCAAGCGGGTGCGGATCGAAAACGGCCGAATCACTGCGATCCGTTTGGCGGGTGAAACCCTCGCCCGACACTGGCTGCAGAACCTCTGGCTCGAAGGTCGCGCCGATGAACAGCTACGGCGCTGGCTGCTCGCACCACTGAGTGCCCCGCCGGGTCAGGTGGACGCGGAAGCGAGCGGCAACAAAACCCTGTGCAACTGCAAAAACGTCAGCCAAAACGCGGTCTGCGCCGGCATCCGCCGTGGCCTGGACTTGCAGGGGCTGAAACAAGAATTGGGTTGCGGCACGCAATGCGGCTCCTGCGTCCCGGAAATCAAGCGTTTGCTGGCCGCCACCGCGCAGCCGCAAGCCGCCATCTCGTGAGGAAAACACTATGAGCGCAAAAGTCTGGCTGGTGGGTGCGGGTCCCGGTGACCCGGAATTACTGACGCTCAAAGCTGTTCGGGCGCTGAGAGAAGCGGATGTGGTGCTGATCGACGATCTGGTCAACGACGCGGTGCTGGAGCACTGCTGCGGCGCACGGATTATTCCAGTGGGCAAGCGCGGTGGCTGTCGCTCTACTCCGCAAGCATTCATACATCGCCTGATGCTGCGTTATGCCCGTCACGGCAAATGCGTGGTTCGGCTCAAGGGCGGCGATCCGTGCATCTTCGGGCGTGGTGGTGAAGAAGCACAGTGGCTGCGCGAACGTGGTGTCGAGGTTGAGCTGGTCAATGGCATCACTGCCGGGCTGGCAGGCGCGACGCAATGTGATATTCCGCTGACCCTGCGTGGCGTGGCACGAGGTGTAACGCTGGTCACCGCCCACACTCAGGATGGCAGCAGCCTGAACTGGCAGGCGCTGGCCCAGGGTGGCACGACACTGGTGATCTACATGGGTGTGGCCAAACTCAGCGAGATCCGTGAGCAACTGCTGGCGGGCGCAATGGCAGCCGATACGCCGGTGGCGATGATTGAAAATGCATCCTTGCCGCATCAACGGGAATGTCGGAGCAGCCTGATGGCGATGGAAGAAGACGCCAGTGCTTTCGAGTTGAAAAGCCCGGCAATCCTGGTGATCGGCGCGGTCGCAGCCTGTGCAACTCGATCTCTGTGGGAGCACGACTTGCCTGCGTTGACGGCGGATCACTCAGCGTAAAGCTGCCTGCATCACTCCATTTCACCAAATCGCAGACAAAGAAAAGCCCGGCTTAAGCCGGGCTTTTCTCAGAGCGGCGCGCTAATTACTTAGCGTTAGCTTCAACCTGCGCTTCTACGCGACGGTTTACAGCACGGCCTTCAGCGGTATCGTTGCTAGCAACTGGCTTGGATTCGCCGTAGCCAACAGACTCAACGCGAGTCGATTCAACACCGTACTGGTTGGTCAGAACTTGCTTAACGGCGTTTGCACGACGCTCGGACAGTTTCTGGTTGTAAGCGTCAGGACCGACGGAGTCAGTGTGACCTTCAACAGTAGTGGAGGTGGCTGGGTACTGCTTCATGAAATCAGCCAGGTTCTTGATGTCAGCGTAGCTGTCTGGCTTGACTACCGACTTGTCGAAGTCGAATTTCACGTCCAGTTCAACACGAACAACTTCAGCAACTGCCGGGCAGCCATCAGCGTCAACAGTTACGTTGGCTGGGGTGTCTGGGCACTTGTCAACGTTGTCGCACACGCCATCGTTGTCGCTGTCGGAGCAAACTTCTGGAGCAACAACCGGAGCAGGCTTGTTGCCGCCACCGAAGTTCACGCCCAGACCAACGGAAGGAATGTAGTCAAAACGGCCGTTGTCCAGTTTGTAGTCAGCTTCAACACCAGCACGGGCGAAGACGTTTTCCAGGAAGTACCACTTAACGCCAGCGCCAGCAGTCAGGAAAGTCGACTGATCACGGCCCGAGTGACCATCATCACGTACGTTGGTCATGCTGCCGTGCTTAACACCACCTTGAACGTAAGGACGCAGAGCGTCGCCAGCGTTGTTGAAGTGGTATTGAGCGTTCAGACCGAAGCTGTCGCCTTCGATTTTCTGATTGCCAGTGTTGTTTTCCGAACGAGTGTAGTCTTCAGCGTTGTAGGTGAAGTTCAACGATGTATCGTCGGTCAAGAAGTAACCGATGGAGGCGCCAGGAGTGTAACCATCTTGAACGTTGTCAACGCTGTCGTTGTACTTTTTCCCGTAGTTAAGCTCGCCTTCAAAAGCGCCTTGGCCTTGTGCCAGAACGCCGAAAGAAGTAGCGGCAATAAGAGTACCAATGGCCAAGCCCAAGGTGTTTTTCAGTTTCATCCGTTAAATCCCCATCTGGTGATTGTAAAGCAGTCCCTCAAACCGGGGGACAACTCGGCGGCCAGTCTATCAGAACTAGCCTACACGTAAGAGATATTTGCGCTGAACTAAGTTTCAGCACTGCCTGCAAATTTCTCACGCAATTTATCAAGAGCGCGTTTGTACCGCATTTTTGTTGCACTCAATCCCATATGCATAATATCCGCGATCTCCTGAAATTCCAGCTCTGCGACAAATCGTAGCACCAAAATTTCACGGTCAATCGGATTTACATACACAAGCCAGCGATCCAGTCCACCCTTATCCTCAGGTTTCGGCATCTTTTCCTCAGATGCTTCCTCGAGGGGGTCCAGACTCAAAGCGTCCATCAAGCGACGCTTTCGCCGTTCCTTTCGATACTGTGTGATGCATTCGTTATACGTGATGCTGTATAGCCACGTCTTGAACTTTGATTTCCCCTCAAAGTTCTTCAAGCCATACAACACCTTCAGCATCACTTCCTGACAGACATCGTCTGCGTCACGATCGTTCCCAAGGTATCGGGCACAGACGTTAAATAATGTTCGCTGGTAACGCCGCATCAATTCTTCATAAGCGCGCGTTACGTGAAACAGCTCGGTATGCGAGCGCGCGACCAACTCCTCATCAGAGAGCTCGCGGGGGGCGTAGCGCGTGGAGAGCGATTGAGCTTTATTCAAAACAAGTCGGGCCGACAGTCAGGTCAATGTCCGCCGCGCCCTTTCAGGGCATTTTGCGGCGGCATACGTTAGCAGGGTTTGCCGGGTTAGCGGCTACTCACATGCTGCTCCAGGAGAATCCGATTTGAGAGAGAGACTAGCTCACCCTCATCGGTCAGCAATGTAGTTTTAACCGTGCCGATCTCTTCTATCTGCCCCTCAACCTCACCAACACGCACTTGTTGCCCAACCTCATATAGCTCACGCACATAGATTCCCGCAAGAATCTGACCGGCAATTTCCCGGCTTCCCAACCCCATGGCCAGTGCAACTGCCAGACCAACGGTAATCAAAACGATAACAATTACATGGTTCAGAAGGTCAGTCTTGACCTCCAATTGGCTGATCGCAACCGAAATGCTGATGATAATCACCAGCCCCTGAGCAATTCGTCCCAATCCTGAAGCGTAGTCCAGTCCTACGCCTTCTGCCGCCCCGCGAACCAATCCATTGGCCAGTTGTGCCAGCAAAACACCTACCAGCAGCACCAGCGCCGCGCCGAATACTTTCGGCAAATACAGAGCTAGCATGTCTAGCGTAGCTGAAACTCGCTCAAGTCCAAGGGATTCTGCGGCAGAAACCAGAAAAATTAGCAGAACGAACCAATAGACGATTTTTCCGATCAAGGTCGAGATCGGTACCTGAAGCCCGGCGCGGGACAGCAATTTGGTCAGACCGGTGCCGCCCATCAGGCGATCGAGCCCCAGCTTGGCGAGCAGCTTGGACAACAAAGTGTCCAAAAGTTTCGCCACGACAAAACCCAACAGCAGCACAACCAGTGCGCCGAACAGGTTCGGAATGAAGTTCGCAACCTTGGTCCACAACGCAGTCATTGCGGTGACGAGGCTCTGAGTCCAGAGATCAAGTTCCATATTAATCAGCCTTATCAGCAGTGCGAACGGTAGGTTTACGGTGGCGGGAAACCGGCGAGACGTGGGCCGAGCCGTTATTGAGGGCAATCATCAGCGCGGGCAACCAGCGGCCCAGCAGGCTGAACAGATCGCCGGCGCCGACCTGGCGGTTGGCGGTTTTCAGTACACGCCCAAGGCACGCATCATCGTCCCGGGTGGAGGGTGATGCATTGAGCATGTCACGCAAAGACTGTTCAAACGGATCGTGCATACGCACCTCTCGTGATGTCTGTGAAAGACGCGGTCAAATTTGCTCGGGTCACATGACTCATGCTCAGACCCAGCGCAAACGTCGAAATAACCACCACTGCCCGAGCGCCACCGAGACCATCATCAGGCACGCAATGAGGAAGCCATAGGGGCTGTCAGAGAACGGAATACCCCCCACGTTGATCCCCAAAAGACCGGCCAGAAAACTCATCGGCAAAAAGATCCCGGTGATGATCCCGAAACGGTACATCGTGCGGTTCATGCGCACGCTCAGACGTCTGTCTTCAGCCTCAAGGACCAGCCCCACCCGCTCCCGGGTCAACTCCAGCTCCTCAAGGTAGCGGGTCAGGCTGTTGTTCAATTCGTTCCAGTAATCGCCATCGTCTTCGACAAACCAGGGCAGCCTTATACGCGTTAGTTGCCCGAAAATCTCCCGCTGAGGTGCAAGGAAACGTTTCAGCGCGGCGGCCCTGCGACGAATCTGCAAAATCGCTCCGTGCTCGGGCGTATACCGTTCGTCGGTATCCAGTTTTTCTTCTTCCTCATCGACCACTTCCGAGAGGCAACTGACCAGATCCTGCACTTTGTTGGTGAGGTACTGCGCCATATACAGGACGAGTTCAGAGGCGGTTTTCGGCCCTTTGCCATCAGTGAGCTGCACCAGCAATTCATCGGTGGCGCGCAAGGGTCGCAGACGCAAAGAAATAACACGCTGAGCTGAAGCGAAAATCCGCACCGAGACCATGTCTTCCGGTTCTGCGCCAGGGTTCAGGTTGACCCCACGCAGAAACAGCAACAATTCGGCGTCCGGCAAGGGCAACAGGCGCGGCCGGGTGTTTTCTTCGAGTAAAAGGTCACAGCTGAATTCACTCAGACCGCTGGATTTACGCAGCCAGGTCTGGGTTTGTGGATGACTGCGATCCCAGTGCAGCCACAGGCTTTCATGAGCCTGTAGCTGCAAGTCATCGAGTTCAGTCCGGGCTATCGAACGCGCGCCGCCTTTACCGTCCAGCACCAGGGCATGCACCAGGCCCCACTGCGCGTTTTCTTCCTCGAACATCCGCATCCCTTTGTTGGTTTTGGCTTATTCAGGCATTTTCAGCGGGCTTGGCGAAATGATCACGCCGTTGTTGTCCGCGTAGATGTAATGGCCTGGATGGAATGTCACGCCCGCAAAGGTCACCGGCACATTGAGATCGCCGATACCGCGCTTGTCGGTTTTCATCGGATGGCTGGCCAGGGCCTGAACGCCGAGATCGGTTTGCGCAATGACATCGACGTCACGGATGCAACCATAGATCACCAGCCCTTCCCAACCGTTTTTCGCGGCTTTCTCGGCGATCATGTCGCCCAGCAGCGCACGACGCAGAGAACCGCCCCCATCGACCACCAACACCTTGCCATTGCCCTTGAGCTCGGCCTGGTCCTTGACCAGCGAGTTGTCTTCGAAGCACTTGATGGTCACGATTTCGCCGCCGAACGAGTCACGGCCGCCGAAATTGCTGAACATCGGTTCCAGCACCTGCACCAGCTCCGGATAGGCGTCGCACAGGTCAGGCGTGAGGTAATGGTTCATCGAGAAACTCCTGTAAAGAGGAAGACAATCGAGGGTGTCGAACGTGACCAAAATAGCTCAATGCGTCATATCTTAGCCGCAAGCGGAACAGAGCGGAATGCCCTTGTTAGAGCATCGGGCTCATACTGCCGCGGCCAGATCCGGCTTATCGCCCATCAAAGGTGTCTGTTGATCGCCCAGCCAACGCGCCACCAACGGCCAGACTTCGGCTTGAGCGGCTTTGCTGACCAGCATTTCCACGTGGCCGAAATCGTCGCCAAAGCCCTGATCGCGACCAAGGTTGATGAATTGCTTGTGCTCGGAGCCGATCTGATCGAACAGTTTGAGGCACTCCGACGCCGGGTCCTGATGATCGCCCACAGCGCTCACGGCCAACACGGGCACCGCAACGTTGGCCAAGCCGACCCACCAGTCCTTGTCGGCATCGCCGAAACGCCCAAACAAACCGTACCAGCGCATGCTTTCAAGGGCCAGGCCAATCGGCTCGTCCTCCGGGCCGCGCTTGAGCCGGGATCCCGATAGCTGCGCAAAGCGCTTGAGAATGAAACGCCCGCTCCATTCCACCGGTGGAATTTTCAATGGCCAGTAAGTCCGGCTGACCTGCGCGCCAAAGAACGCCGCAGATGCCACCACAGGCTCGCCGATGTACTCTCCGCCCAACGCCGCCGCCAGCGTGATACCGCCCAGTGAGTGACCGATCCAGTGTGGAACCTGACCGCTCTGTTCACGTACGAACGCGCCAATGGCTGGCAGGTCGTAACGAGCGTAGTCGGCGACCCGGTTCTTGCGGTAGTTCTGATTGCGTTGGGACAGGCCATGGCCGCGCATTTCCGGAATCCACACATCGAACCCCTGACGCGTCAGGTACGCGCCCAATCCCAGCCCCTTGGGGGAAAACCAGAAGCGCCGATTGGAAAAGCTGCCGTGCAACAAAATCACGGGCACACCGCGCCCCACCGGCCCATCGGCCATGCCCAACCGGGTAACGGCCAGCTCTACGCTAGGGTCCGGGCTGTTGGCCGGTTTCAATCGGTAAACATCTTCGCTCAGATCCCCACGCCGTTCGGCGCTGATCAGGGCGACAGGAAATAGGTTGCTGCTGCTTTGCATAATGCTCTTGCACAAAAAAGGGCGGCATCCAATTGGAGCCCGCCCTACTTCACTCTCAAAGCCCCGGCCACTTGACCGGGGCTTCATTCACATCAAGCCGAAGCCTGACCTTCAGCCAGGAAGAACCAGGTTTCCAATACGGAATCGGGGTTCAACGAAACGCTTTCGATGCCCTGCTCCATCAGCCACTTGGCCAGGTCCGGGTGGTCCGAAGGACCCTGACCGCAAATGCCGATGTACTTGCCAGCCTTGTTGCAGGCCGCGATAGCGTTGGCCAGCAGCTTTTTGACCGCCGGATTACGCTCGTCGAACAGGTGCGCGATGATGCCGGAATCACGGTCCAGGCCCAGTGTCAGCTGAGTCAGGTCGTTGGAACCAATCGAGAAACCGTCGAAGAATTCCAGGAATTCTTCAGCGAGGATCGCGTTGGACGGCAGTTCGCACATCATGATGATGCGCAGACCGTTTTCACCGCGAGCCAGACCGTTTTCGGCCAGCAGATCGATCACCTGGCTGGCTTCGCCCAGGGTACGGACGAACGGCACCATGATTTCGACGTTGGTCAGGCCCATCTCGTTACGCACACGCTTGAGGGCGCGGCATTCGAGTTCGAAGCAGTCGCGGAACGATTCGCTGATGTAACGCGAAGCGCCACGGAAGCCCAGCATCGGGTTTTCTTCTTCCGGCTCGTAGAGCTTGCCGCCGATCAGGTTCGCGTATTCGTTGGACTTGAAGTCCGACAGGCGCACGATGACCTTTTTCGGCGTGAACGCTGCCGCCAGGGTGCTGATGCCTTCCACCAGTTTGTCGACATAGAAGTCGACCGGGTCGTTGTAACCGGCAATGCGCTTGTCGACGCTGTCCTTGATGTCTTGCGGCAGACCGTCGTAGTTCAACAACGCTTTGGGGTGAACACCGATCATGCGGTTGATGATGAATTCCAGGCGGGCCAGGCCCACACCGGCGTTCGGCAGTTGCGCGAAGTCGAAGGCGCGGTCCGGGTTGCCGACGTTCATCATGATCTTGAACGGCAGGTCCGGCATGGCATCGACGGAGTTTTTCTTGATATCGAAGCCCAGTTCGCCTTCGAAGATGTAACCGGTGTCGCCTTCAGCGCAGGAAACCGTCACGCCTTGGCCGTCTTTCAACAGCTGGGTGGCGTTGCCGCAACCGACCACGGCCGGGATACCCAGTTCGCGAGCGATGATTGCCGCGTGGCAGGTACGACCGCCACGGTTAGTGACGATGGCGCTGGCGCGCTTCATGACCGGTTCCCAGTCCGGGTCGGTCATGTCGGAAACCAGAACGTCGCCCGGCTGGACTTTGTCCATCTCGGACACGTCCTTGATGATGCGGACCTTGCCGGCGCCGATGCGCTGGCCGATGGCGCGACCTTCAACCAGCACGGTGCCGGTTTCTTTCAACAGGTAACGCTCCATGACGTTGGCCTGGGTGCGGCTCTTCACGGTTTCAGGACGAGCCTGAACGATGTAGAGCTTGCCGTCGTCACCGTCTTTGGCCCACTCGATGTCCATCGGGCACTTGTAGTGCTTCTCGATGATCATCGCTTGTTTGGCCAGTTCGCTGACTTCAGCGTCGCTCAGACAGAAACGAGCGCGATCAGCCTTGTCGACGTCGATAGTCTTGACCGATTTACCGGCCGTGGCGACTTCGCCGTAGATCATCTTGATGGCTTTGCTGCCCAGGTTGCGGCGCAGAATGGCCGGACGACCGGCAGCCAGCGTACCTTTGTGCACGTAGAACTCATCCGGGTTCACCGCGCCTTGTACGACGGTTTCACCCAGGCCGTAGGCGCCAGTGATGAACACCACGTCACGGAAACCCGATTCGGTGTCGAGGGTGAACATTACGCCGGCGGTGCCGGTCTCGGAGCGGACCATGCGCTGAACGCCAGCCGACAGGGCCACCAGCTTGTGGTCGAAGCCCTGGTGCACACGGTAGGAAATCGCACGGTCGTTAAACAGCGAAGCGAACACCTCTTTGGCGGCGCGAATAACGTTTTCGACACCACGGATGTTCAGGAAAGTTTCCTGCTGGCCGGCGAAGGATGCGTCCGGCAAGTCTTCGGCGGTAGCGGAAGAGCGAACGGCCACGGCCATGTCAGGGTTGCCGGCCGACAGCGTGGCGAACGCAGTGCGGATCTCGGCGTTGAGCTTCTCGGGGAATTCGGCTTCCATGATCCATTGACGGATCTGGGCGCCGGTACGGGCCAGGGCGTTGACATCGTCGACATCCAGGGCGTCGAGGGCGGCGTGGATCTGATCGTTGAGACCGCTCAGTTCCAGAAAATCACGATAAGCCTGAGCTGTCGTGGCGAAGCCACCGGGCACCGATACACCGGCACCTGCAAGGTTACTGATCATCTCGCCCAGGGATGCGTTCTTGCCCCCTACGTGCTCTACATCATGGACGCCGAGCTTATCGAGGGAAACTACGTACTCTACCAAGGTGATCTCTCCACTAACTGTGTTGGAAAAGCTCAGAAGCCGGCTGCTCAAAGGAGCGTTTTGCGGCTGTATGGCCTGGACCTGGAAAATAAGTGAGAATGCGGGCCACTGGCGGCCGACAAACCGCGCCTATCATATCCAAGATTCGTCATTAGCTTAAGGCCCAAGGTGCAAATGAAACGATCTGCTTTCTTTATTTCCGACGGTACCGGCATCACGGCCGAAACTTTGGGTCAAAGCCTCCTGGCGCAGTTCGAAAACATTACCTTTAGCAAATTCACGCGACCGTACATCGATAACGTGGATAAAGCGCGGGCCATGGTACAACAAATCAACAAAGCCGCTGAAACCGACGGTTTCCGGCCGATTATTTTCGACACCATCGTCAATCAGGACATCCGTGAGATCCTCGCGACTTCGAATGGTTTCATGATCGACATTTTCTCGACGTTCCTGGCACCGCTTGAGCAGGAATTGACCGAGCATTCTTCCTACACCGTGGGCAAATCCCACTCCATCGGCGCCAACACCAATTACATGGAACGCATCGAGGCGGTGAACTTCGCCCTCGACAACGACGATGGCGCCCGCACGCACTACTACGACAAGGCCGATTTGATCCTGGTCGGCGTATCGCGTTGCGGCAAGACCCCGACCTGCCTGTACATGGCCATGCAATTCGGCATCCGCGCGGCCAACTACCCGCTGACCGAAGACGACATGGAACGCCTGACCCTGCCAAGCGCCCTGCGCACCCATCAACACAAACTGTTTGGCCTGACCATCGACCCGGACCGCCTTACCGCGATCCGCAACGAGCGCAAGCCTAACAGCCGTTATTCAAGCTATGCCCAGTGCGAGTTTGAAGTGCGCGAGGTGGAAAACCTGTTCCGCCGCGAGAACATCCCGCACATCAACTCCACGCATTTTTCGGTGGAAGAGATTTCCGCGAAAATTCTTGTGGAGAAAGGCGTGGAGCGGCGGTTCAAGTAGTTCTGCGTCACCTCTTATATCGCCATCGCGGGCAAGCCCGCTCCCACAGTGACTTTTAGTCGCACATTACTTGGTGTAACTGAAGATCGACTGTGGGAGTGAGCCTCCTCGCGATAGCGGTGAACCTGACTACATCAATGTTGAATGTCAGGGCCTCATCGCGAGCAGGCTCGCTCCCACAGGGGTTTGTTGTCCGGCTTAGAACGAGTCGCCTGGGACGCGGACAAAACCTTCCATCAATACCCGCGCACTGCGGCTCATGATGGCTTTGTTCACGGTCCATTCACCGTTCACGAGGCTGGCCTCGGCGCCAACGCGCAACGTTCCCGACGGATGGCCGAAGCGCACAGCGTTACGTTCAATACCGCCTGCCGCGAGGTTTACCAAGGTGCCGGTAATCGCCGCTGCCGTGCCGATGGCTACGGCTGCCGTGCCCATCATCGCGTGGTGCAATTTACCCATCGACAATGCACGGACCAGCAGGTCGACATCCCCCGCCGCAATCGCCTTGCCGCTGGACGACACGTAGTCTGACGGCTTGGCCACGAAGGCCACCTTAGGGGTGTGCTGACGCTTGGCCGCTTCGTCGAGGTTCGAAATCAAGCCCATGCGCAATGCGCCATAAGCACGGATCGTCTCGAACATCGCCAGCGCCTTCGGATCGCTGTTGATCGCGCCCTGCAACTCGGTGCCGGTGTAACCGATGTCCTCGGCATTGACGAAAATCGTCGGGATGCCGGCATTGATCATGGTCGCCTTGAAGGTTCCGACGCCGGGTACTTCGAGGTCATCCACCAGGTTGCCAGTGGGGAACATCGAACCACCGCCGCCCTCCTCTTCTGCCGCAGGATCGAGGAATTCGACTTGCACTTCGGCGGCCGGGAAGGTCACGCCGTCGAGTTCGAAATCACCGGTTTCCTGTACTTCGCCGTTGGTGATCGGCACGTGGGCGATGATGGTCTTGCCGATGTTAGCCTGCCAAACGCGAACAATTGCTACGCCGTTATGCGGGATGCGGCTGGCATCCACCAGGCCGTTGCTGACAGCAAACGAACCCACCGCCGCCGTCAGGTTGCCGCAGTTGCCGCTCCAGTCCACGAATGGCTTGTCGATGGACACCTGACCGAACAGGTAATCAACGTCGTGATCAGCCTTGAGGCTTTTCGACAGGATCACGGTTTTGCTGGTGCTGGAGGTTGCGCCGCCCATGCCGTCGATTTGCTTGTCGTACGGATCGGGGCTGCCGATCACGCGCAGCAACAAAGCATCGCGGGCCGGGCCGGGAATCTGTGCCACTTCTGGCAGGTCTTTCAGGCTGAAAAACACGCCTTTACTGGTGCCGCCACGCATGTAGGTGGCAGGGATTTTGATCTGAGCTGCGTGAGCCATGTGCTCGTTACTCCTTACCTTGAAAACAGACACGGGACTTAAAGTCCCGTGTCCGTACAGCGTGTGTTAAACGGCGACTGCCGACTCTTCGAGGAAGTCCTGGGCAAAGCGTTGCAACACGCCGCCGGCTTCATAGATCGACACTTCTTCAGCGGTGTCGAGGCGGCAGGTCACCGGCACATCGACGCGTTCGCCATTCTTGCGATGGATCACCAGCGTCAGCTCGGCACGCGGTGTGCGCTCGCCGATCACGTCGTAGGTTTCACTGCCGTCGATGGCCAGGGTGTGACGGTTGGTGCCGGCTTTGAACTCCAGCGGCAACACGCCCATGCCCACCAGGTTGGTGCGGTGAATGCGCTCGAAACCTTCAGCGGCAATCGCTTCCACACCCGCCAGACGCACGCCTTTGGCCGCCCAGTCGCGGGACGAGCCCTGACCGTAGTCGGCGCCGGCGATGATGATCAGCGGCTGCTTGCGGTCCATGTAGGTTTCGATGGCTTCCCACATGCGCATCACTTTGCCTTCCGGCTCGACGCGCGCCAGCGAACCCTGCTTGACCTTGCCGTCTTCCAGAACCATTTCGTTGAACAGTTTCGGGTTGGCGAAGGTGGCACGTTGTGCGGTCAGGTGGTCACCACGGTGAGTCGCGTAGGAGTTGAAGTCCTCTTCCGGCAGGCCCATTTTCGCCAGGTATTCGCCGGCGGCGCTGTCCAGCATGATCGCGTTCGACGGCGACAGGTGATCGGTGGTGATGTTGTCCGGCAGTACTGCCAACGGACGCATGCCCTTGAGCGGACGTGCCCCGGCCAACGCGCCTTCCCAGTACGGCGGACGGCGGATGTAGGTGCTCATCTCGCGCCACTCGTACAGCGGCGCTACTTTCGGGCCGGTGTCTTCGTGGATGGCGAACATCGGGATGTAGACCTGACGGAACTGCTCCGGCTTCACCGATGCCTTGACCACGGCGTCGATTTCTTCGTCGCTTGGCCAGATGTCTTTCAGGCGGATTTCCTTGCCATCGACCACAGCCAGCACATCTTTTTCGATGTCGAACCGGATGGTCCCGGCGATGGCATAAGCGACCACCAGCGGCGGCGAAGCGAGGAACGCTTGCTTGGCGTACGGGTGAATCCGGCCGTCGAAGTTGCGGTTACCGGACAGGACGGCAGTGGCGTACAGGTCGCGGTCGATGATTTCTTGCTGGATCACCGGGTCCAGTGCGCCGGACATGCCGTTGCAGGTGGTGCAGGCGAAGGCGACGACGCCGAAGCCCAGTTGCTCCAGTTCGTCGGTCAGACCGGCTTCATCCAAATACAGCGCGACGGTTTTCGAACCCGGTGCCAGGGAGGATTTCACCCATGGCTTGCGGGTCAAGCCGAGCTTGTTGGCATTGCGCGCCAGCAGGCCGGCAGCGATCACGTTGCGCGGGTTGCTGGTGTTGGTGCAGCTGGTGATGGCCGCGATGATCACAGCGCCGTCCGGCATTTGGCCAGGCACGTCGTCCCACTTGCCGGAAATGCCTTTGGCGGCCAGATCGGAAACCGCCACGCGAGCGTGCGGGTTGCTCGGGCCAGCCATGTTGCGCACGACCGTGGACAGATCGAAGGTCAAGCCGCGCTCGTATTGCGCGCCCTTCAGGCTGTCGGCCCACAGGCCAGTGGTCTTGGCGTAGTGCTCCACAAGCTGCACCTGATCGTCTTCACGGCCAGTGAGCTTGAGGTAGTCGATGGTCTGCTGGTCGATGTAGAACATCGCGGCAGTGGCGCCGTATTCCGGAGCCATGTTGGAAATGGTTGCGCGGTCGCCGAGGGTCAGCGCGGCAGCGCCTTCACCGAAGAACTCCAGCCATGCGCCAACCACTTTTTGCTTGCGCAGGAACTCGGTCAGCGCCAGCACCATGTCGGTGGCGGTGATGCCCGGTTGCAGCTTGCCGGTCAATTCGACGCCGACGCTTTCTGGCAGACGCATCCAGGAGGCACGACCAAGCATCACGCTCTCGGCTTCGAGACCGCCCACGCCAATGGCGATCACGCCCAGCGCATCAACGTGCGGGGTGTGGCTGTCGGTGCCGACGCAGGTGTCGGGGAACGCCACGCCGTCACGTACCTGGATCACCGGAGACATTTTCTCCAGGTTGATCTGGTGCATGATGCCGTTGCCTGGCGGGATCACGTCGACGTTCTTGAACGCCTTCTTGGTCCAGTTGATGAAGTGGAAACGGTCTTCGTTACGGCGGTCTTCGATGGCGCGGTTCTTCTCGAACGCCTCCGGATCAAAACCACCGCGCTCGACGGCCAGCGAGTGGTCGACGATCAATTGGGTCGGTACGACCGGGTTCACTTGCGCCGGGTCGCCGCCTTGCAGGGCGATGGCATCACGCAGGCCGGCGAGGTCGACGAGTGCGGTCTGGCCGAGAATGTCGTGGCATACCACGCGAGCCGGGAACCACGGGAAATCGAGGTCGCGCTTGCGTTCGATGAATTGCTTCAGGGATTCGGTGAGCGTGGCCGGGTCACAGCGACGCACAAGGTTTTCCGCCAGCACGCGCGAGGTGTACGGCAGGGTGTCGTAGGCGCCAGGGGCAATGGCTTCGACTGCCGCGCGGACGTCGAAGTAATCCAGATGGCTGCCGGGCAGCTGTTTACGAAATTCTGTGTTCATCGTCAGGGACTCGGTCACGGTAGTTACAAAGGGGGCGTCTGACGCTGGAGTTGAATTGAAACCGGATCAAATGTGGGAGCGAGCCTGCTCGCGATAGCGGTGTATCCGTCGACATCAATGGTGAATGTCAGTCCGTCATCGCCGGCAAGCCGGTCTCGCTCCCACAGGGTTTTCGGTTCCTTCAGTATCCAGCGTCAGTGCCCTCCAGATCAGCGTTGTTCGATTGGCACGAACTTGCGCTGTTCGACGCCGGTGTACTCGGCGCTCGGGCGGATGATGCGGTTGTTGGCACGTTGTTCGAACACGTGGGCAGCCCAACCGGTCAGGCGCGAGCAGACGAAAATCGGTGTGAACAACTTGGTCGGAATGCCCATGAAGTGGTACGCCGAGGCATGGTAGAAGTCGGCGTTCGGGAACAGTTTCTTTTGTTCCCACATGGTCTTGTCGATGGCTTCGGAGACCGGGAACAAGACTTTGTCGCCCACTTCTTCAGCGAGTTTTTTCGACCAGCCCTTGATCACTTCGTTACGCGGATCGTTGTCCTTATAGATCGCGTGACCGAAGCCCATGATCTTGTCTTTGCGCTCAAGCATGCCGAGGGTGCCTTCGATCGCCTCTTGCGGCGAGCTGAAGCGCTCGATCATTTCCATCGCTGCTTCGTTGGCGCCGCCGTGCAGTGGACCACGCAGCGAGCCGATAGCGGCGGTGATGCAAGAGAACAGATCCGACAGGGTGGACGCGCAAACACGTGCGGTGAACGTCGACGCGTTGAACTCGTGCTCTGCGTAGAGGATCAGCGAAACGTTCATCACCTTGACGTGCAACTCGCTCGGCTTTTCACCGTGCAGCAGGTGCAGGAAATGGCCACCGATCGACGGTTCGTCAGACACGCAGCTGATGCGCTTGCCGTCGTGGCTGAAGCGATACCAGTAGGTCATGATCGCCGGGAATGCGGCCAGCAGACGGTCGGTCTTGTCGTGTTGCTCGGAGAAATCGTTCTCCGGTTCCAGGTTGCCCAGGAACGAGCAGCCGGTACGCATCACGTCCATCGGGTGGGCGTCGGCGGGGATGCGTTCCAGCACTTCTTTCAAGGCTTGTGGCAGGTCACGCAGCTTGCTCAGTTTGGCGACGTAAGCGGCCAGTTGCGCTTTGCTCGGCAGTTCGCCGTACAGCAGCAGGTAAGCGACTTCTTCGAACTGAGCGTCAGCCGCCAGTTCACGAACGTCGTAGCCACGATAGGTCAGGCCTGCGCCCGATTGGCCCACAGTGGACAGTGCGGTTTGCCCGGCAACCTGGCCACGGAGCCCGGCGCCACTGAGTACTTTTGCTTCGGCCATTGCTGTCTCCAGTATTTCTTGAATTTGTTTGGGAATCTGCAATTTCTTTCAGATTTACATCGCACACTTGTAGCAGCTGTCGAGCACCGCGAGGCAGCGTTCGGCTGCGTAGCAGTCGCTAAATCGGCCGCCAGACTTTTGCAAGTCCTTCGGCCTCGGACGCAGCCTCGCGGGCTCGGCAGCTGCTACAGGAATGCGTTCTTCATTACTTCTTCGCGGCGAACAACGCATCGAGCTTCTGCTCGAAGGTGTGGTAGTCGATGCGATCGTAAAGCTCCATGCGGGTCTGCATGGTGTCGATGACATTCGCCTGGGTGCCATCGCGGCGCAGCGCGTTGTAGACGTTTTCCGCCGCCTTGTTCATGGCACGGAAGGCCGACAGCGGGTACAGCACCAGCGACACGTCGACAGCGGCGAGTTGCTCGGTGGTGTACAGAGGCGTCGCGCCGAACTCGGTGATGTTGGCCAGGATCGGCGCTTTCACACGGCTGGCGAACAGCTTGTACATGTCCAGTTCGGTGATGGCTTCCGGGAAAATCATGTCGGCGCCCGCCTCGATGCACGCAGCAGCGCGATCCAGGGCAGATTCCAGACCTTCGACCGCCAGGGCATCGGTACGAGCCATGATCACGAAGCTGTCATCGGTACGCGCATCCACTGCGGCCTTGATGCGGTCGACCATTTCCTGCTGGGTAACGATTTCTTTGTTAGGGCGGTGGCCGCAACGCTTGGCGCCGACCTGGTCTTCGATGTGAATCGCCGCAGCGCCGAACTTGATCATCGACTTCACGGTGCGGGCGACGTTGAACGCCGAGGAACCGAAACCGGTGTCCACGTCCACCAGCAGTGGCAGGTCGCAGACGTCGGTGATGCGACGCACGTCGGTCAGCACGTCATCCAGGCCGGTGATGCCCAGGTCCGGCAAACCGAGGGAGCCGGCAGCTACGCCGCCACCCGACAGGTAGATCGCCTTGAAACCGGCGCGCTTGGCCAGCAACGCGTGGTTGGCGTTGATTGCGCCGACCACTTGCAATGGATGCTCGCTGGCGACCGCATCGCGGAAACGCTGGCCTGGAGTGCTCTTGTTCAAACTCATGACTCACCTCGTTTGGCTGTCGGGTTGGCGCCGTCCTGGTAATGACGGGCGATATTGCGTTTGGAGGCGCCGATGTGACGGCGCATCAACAACTCGGCCAGTTCACCGTCACGGTCGGCGATGGCATCGAGAATTCGGTGGTGCTCGGCAAATGCCTGGTGCGGGCGATTAGGTACGGTGGAAAACTGGATGCGGTACATGCGCACCAATTGATACAGCTCGCCGCAGAGCATTTGGGTCAGCGTGCGGTTGCCGCTGCCCTGGATGATTCGGTAATGAAAGTCGAAATCGCCTTCCTGCTGGTAGTAGCCCAGTCCGGCCCGAAACGCCTCATCGCGTTCGTGGGTTTCGAGGACACGGCGCAGTTCGTCGATTTCTTCGAGGGTCATACGCTCGGCGGCCAAGCGGCAGGCCATGCCTTCCAGGGACTCACGGATTTCGTAGAGTTCCAGCAACTCGGCATGGTTCAGCGAAACCACCCGCGCCCCAACATGCGGCACGCGCACCAGCAGGCGCTGGCCTTCCAGACGATGGATCGCCTCACGCAGCGGCCCTCGGCTGATGCCGTAGATGCGCGCCAGCTCTGGCTCGGAGATCTTGCTGCCCGGGGCGATCTCGCCCTTGACGATGGCCGCTTGAATACGCCGAAAGACGTTTTCGGAAAGTGTCTCCGAATCGTCTTGGGTAGTGAGCGGGGGATCCAGTTGATCCAGCATATTGTCGACACCTTGAAAGCTGATGGCGCAAAAACTAGCGAAAACAGGGCGCGCAGTCAAAGGTTAATTCGATATTGTCGACAATCGTCTAATAACCAGTCGCTCCATAACAAAGCAGAACAGGGGTTATAGCCGCCTGCCAGCGCTGGCGCCATCAATCCACCGTGCTAGAATGCCGCCCGCATTTGTTTGTGGCATCTGCACGGCTTGTCATTAATAGCTGACAGGCATACGAGGGAACTTGTGCAGCAATGCCAGGGCCTTGAATCGAAGTACGGACCGCTGCACGCCAGGATTTATGAGACTCAAGCCCTTCCCGACATTCCTTTATCTCCTTTGTCTGCCCGGTTTTGCCGCGGCTGGGGAAAAGACGGTGTACGGCCTCAACGAGTACGCGTCCCTGAATGGCATCAACCTTGAAGTCGCGGCCAAACTCGACACCGGAGCGAAGACCGCTTCTCTGAGTGCCCGCGACATCAAACGCTTCAAACGCAACGGGGAGTCCTGGGTGCGCTTTTACCTGGCCATCGACGCCGCCCATTCGCACCCGATCGAACGCCCACTGGCCCGGGTCAGCAAGATCAAGCGCCGGGCCGGCGACTACGACCCGGAAGAAGGCAAGAAGTACACGGCCCGTCCGGTGATCGAGCTGGACATTTGCATGGGCTCGGCTTTACGCAGCATCGAAGTGAACCTGACCGACCGCAGCGCTTTCCAATACCCGTTGTTGATCGGCTCCGAAGCGCTCAAACGCTTCGACGCGCTGGTCGACCCCAGTCTTAAATACGCTGCTGGCAAACCCGCCTGCGCCACCGACGCTCATACCGCAGAGTAATTCCAATGCGCTCTCTTACCCTCCATCTGAAAATGCTGATCGCCATCCTGGTGGTACTGGGCATTTCAGTTACGGCCTATCAGATCTTCGTGCTCGGCATTCCCGTGACCGAAGACGCCACCGACGACTTGTGGAACATCGACGCCAAGGTCGAGTTCGTCGCCAGTGCCAAGGACCCGGTCAAGATCCAGATGTTCGTGCCGCCGCTGAGCCGCGACTTCGTCAGCCTCAACGAAAGCTTCATCTCCAATAATTACGGCGTGGCGGTGAACCGTGTCGACGGCAACCGCAAGGTCACCTGGTCGGCGCGCCGGGCCAAGGGCAACCAGACCCTGTATTACCGCCTGGTGCTGACCAAGCGTTACTCCGGCGAAAAATCCAAAGTCAAAGGCCCGACCTTCCGCGACAGCATCGCGATCGAAGGCCCGGAAAAACTCGCCGCCGAAGCCCTGCTCGCACCGATTCGCCAGCACTCGGCCGACGTCGAAACCTTCATTGGCGAGGCGATCAAGCGGGTCAACAACCTCAGCGACGACAATGTGAAACTGCTGCTGGCCGGCGATCCGTCCAGTGCGAACAAAGCCAAAATCATCGAGCTGGTCCTGTCCATCGCCCACGTGCCGGTGGAAAAGGTCCATACCGTTCGTCTGGTGGCCGACCAGCCGCAAGTGCCTGAGCTGTGGTTGCGCAGTTTCAACGGCACCGACTGGCTCTACTTCAACCCGGAAACCGGTGAACAAGGCCTGCCGACCGACCGCTTGCTCTGGTGGACCGGCGACGAAAACCTGATCACGGTCGATGGTGGCAAAAAAGCCAGCGTGACGTTCAGCCTGAACAACAGCGAAATGAACGCCATTCGCCTGGCCAAGCTGACCGATGAAAACACCGACGCCAACTTCCTTGAATACTCGCTGTATGGCCTGCCGCTGCAAACCCAGCAGACGTTCATGATCATGGTGATGATCCCGATTGGCGTGCTGGTGATCCTGATCCTGCGCAACCTGATCGGCATTCAGACACTCGGTACCTTTACCCCGGTGCTGATCGCCCTCGCCTTCCGCGAAACCCAGCTCGGCTTCGGTATCGTATTGTTTACGATCATCACGGCGCTGGGGCTCTCGCTGCGTTCCTACCTCGAACACCTGAAGTTGCAGATGCTGCCGAGACTGTCGGTGGTACTGACCTTCGTGGTGGTACTGATTGCGGCCATCAGCCTGTTCAGCCATAAACTCGGCCTGGAGCGCGGGTTGTCGGTGGCGCTGTTCCCTATGGTGATTCTGACGATGACCATCGAACGCCTGTCGATCACTTGGGAAGAACGCGGCTCGGGCTTTGCCATGAAGGTGGCCATCGGCACCCTGTTCGCCGCGTCCCTGGCGCACTTGATCATGACCGTGCCGGAGCTGGTGTACTTTGTGTTCACCTTCCCGGCGATCCTGCTGATCCTGGTGGCCTTCATGCTGGCGATGGGTCGCTATCGCGGTTACCGCCTGACCGAACTGGTGCGTTTCAAGGCGTTCCTGAAGAAGGCTGACGCCTGATGTTCGGTTTCTGGAAGACCTGGAAGGCCCTGGAAGCCCGGGGCATCATGGGGATCAATCGGCGCAACGCGGACTACGTACTCAAGTACAACCAGCGCAGCCTGTACCCGATTGTCGATGACAAGATCATCACCAAGGAGCGCGCCATTGCTGCCGGCATTCACGTGCCGGAACTGTATGGCGTGATTTCTACCGAGAAGGAAATCGACAACCTCGACGAGATCATCGGCGGGCGCACCGACTTCGTGATCAAACCGGCCCAGGGCGCGGGCGGCGACGGCATCATTGTGATTGCCGACCGTTTCGAGGGCCGCTACCGCACGGTGTCCGGCAAGATCATCAGCCATGAGGAAATCGAGCACCATGTCTCCAGCATCCTCACCGGCCTTTATTCCCTGGGCGGTCACCGCGACCGCGCGCTGATCGAATACCGGGTGATCCCGGACCAGATCTTCAAGAGCATCAGCTATGAAGGTGTGCCGGACATTCGCATCATTGTGCTGATGGGCTACCCGGTGATGGCCATGTTGCGTCTGCCGACCCGACAATCCGGCGGCAAGGCCAACCTGCACCAGGGCGCCATCGGCGTCGGCGTCGACCTTGCGACCGGGGAAACACTGCGCGGTACGTGGCTGAACAACATCATCACCAAACACCCGGACACCACCAATGCCGTCGACGGCGTGCAACTGCCCTACTGGGACGGTTTCATGAAACTCGCCGCCGGCTGTTATGAGCTGTGCGGGCTGGGTTACATAGGCGTCGATATGGTCCTGGACCAGGAAAAAGGTCCGCTGATCCTTGAGCTCAATGCCCGGCCGGGGTTGAACATTCAAATCGCCAACGACTGCGGCCTGACCTTGCGTACCCATGCGGTCGAAGCGCGAATGGAAGAATTGAAGGCTCGCGGGGTTACCGAAACGGTGAACGAGCGAGTGGCGTTTACACAGGAAATGTTTGGGCATATTCCGGCGGTTGAGGGCTGATCCTTATAGTTGATCGTTCCCACGCTCTGCGTGGTAACGCCGCCACGGACGCTCTGCGTTCGCCTGTGACGCGGAGCGTCAGAGGATGCATTCCCACGCAGAGCGTGGGAACGATCAATCCCCTCTAGGAGCAAATCCTGCAGAGGACTACAATCGCCACCCCGCCTCGATGGCTGATCTGCCCCGCCCATGTTGACCTGTTCTGTACACCCGCTCCCTTATCGCGCCAACCCCGCCGAGTACTTCGCGGCGATTCGTCATGCTCCCGGTGCCGTGCTGCTCGACAGTGGCCGGCCGAATGCCGAGCGTGGCCGTTTTGATCTGCTCAGCGCCTGGCCGCTGGAGCAATTGGCGGTGCTGCCTGACGAAAGCGGCAGCGATTTCCTGCAACGTTTGCGCGACCAGCTGACACGACTCGGTAAAGCGGCTGTTCCTGACGAACTGCCCTTCGCCGGCGGCCTGATCGGTTATCTGAGCTACGATTTCGGTCGGCACCTGGAGCATCTGCCGACTCAGGCGCAAGACGACCTGCACTTACCCGACGCGCGTTTCGGGATATACGACTGGGCCTTGATCAGCGATCACCACGTGAAGACCAGTCAATTGGTCTTTCACCCGTCGTTGATTGAAAGCGGCCGCGAGCGCCTGATCACACTGTTCACTCAGGTGACGGCTGAAGTCCTTGAACCCTTCAAGCTGACAACGCCGATGAGCGCCGATCTGAGCACCGAAGAGTATCGCCAGGCGCTGGAACGTATTCAAAACTACATCCAGGCCGGTGACTGCTACCAGGTCAACTTCGCCCAACGTTTCCGCGCCGAGTGCAAAGGCGATCCATGGTCGGCGTATGTCGCGCTGCGAGCCGCCTGCCCAACACCCTTTTCCGGTTTCCAGAGCCTCCCCGAGGGTGGTGCGGTGCTGAGCCTGTCTCCGGAACGCTTCGTCAAAGTCAGCGAACGTCATGTGGAAACCCGCCCGATCAAAGGCACCCGCCCGCGCGGCCTGACTGCTGCCGAAGATGCCGCGAACGCCGCCGAACTGCTGGCCAGCCCAAAGGATCGTGCGGAAAACCTGATGATTGTCGACCTGCTGCGTAATGACTTGGGCCGTACCTGCCGCATCGGCTCGGTACGGGTACCGGAGCTGTTCAGCCTGGAAAGCTATCCGAATGTGCATCACCTGGTGAGCAGCGTGACCGGTGAACTGGCCGATGAGCGAGATGCGCTGGACCTGATCGCCGGCAGCTTCCCCGGCGGCTCGATCACCGGTGCGCCGAAGATTCGTGCGATGCAGATCATTGATGAGCTGGAGCCGACCCGGCGCGGGTTGTACTGCGGGTCACTGCTGTATCTGGATGTGCGTGGCGAGATGGACAGTTCCATCGCGATTCGCAGCTTGCTGGTCAAGGATGGACAGGTGTGTTGCTGGGGTGGTGGCGGGATTGTCGCCGATTCCGAATGGCAGGCTGAGTATCAGGAATCAATTACCAAGGTAAAAGTCCTGCTCGATACCCTGCAAAATCTCTAAAGCCGAGCTTCTGAATGATCGTTCCCACGCTCTGCGTGGGAACGATCAGCTGGAATCGTTACAAACTCAAAGCCCGATTCGAAGCCTTGATGAACTCCTGCTTCAGTTCTTCAAAGGTGTGCACGGCCGGGAACTGCGGGAACTCGCGGATCACATTGTCCGGCGCATGGAACAGAATCCCGGCATCCGCCTCACCCAGCATCGTGGTGTCGTTGTAAGAATCCCCCGCCGCGATCACCCGGTAGTAAAGGCTCTTGAAGGCCAAGACCGACTGACGCTTGGGATCTTTCTGACGCAGCTGATAGCTGGTCACTCGACCGGTTTCGTCGGTAATCAGACGGTGGCAGAGCAACGTCGGGAAGCCCAGTTGACGCATCAGCGGCTGGGAAAACTCGTAGAACGTGTCCGACAGAATCACCACCTGAAAGCGCTCACGCAGCCAATTGACGAACTCAATGGCGCCATCGAGTGGTTTGAGCGTGGCAATCACTTCCTGAATATCGGTGAGTTTCAAGCCGTGTTCGTCGAGGATTCGCAGACGTTGCTTCATCAGTACGTCGTAATCGGGAATGTCCCGAGTGGTGGCACGGAGCGATTCGATCCCGGTTTTTTCGGCGAAAGCGATCCAGATTTCCGGGACCAGTACACCTTCAAGATCCAGACAGGCAATTTCCACAAGACACTCCCATTTGTATTGATTATTGAGTCGAGCGAGTAAAAAGACTGCCGAACTCTAGCGATTCAGGCTGACCGGCGCAACGCAGAGGGCGCGCCAGCGACAGCAGGATTTTGTTACCATCCGGACCATATAGAGCGCCCAGCGCCACCGACCTGTAGGAAGCCGCCCTGATGAGCCCAACGTTCGACGTCGTGGAACTCGCCACGACCTATGCCCATAAATCCGCCCAGGACATCCTGAAACTCGCGTTCGCCGAGTTTGGCGATGACCTGTGGATATCTTTCAGCGGCGCCGAAGACGTGGTGCTGGTAGACATGGCCTGGAAGCTGAACAAGAACGTCAAGGTGTTCAGCCTCGACACTGGCCGCTTGCACCCGGAAACCTACCGCTTCATCGATCAGGTGCGCGAGCACTACAAGATCGACATCGAACTGGTGTCGCCGGACTACACGAAACTTGAACCGTTCGTGAAGGAAAAGGGCCTGTTCAGCTTCTACAAGGACGGCCATGGCGAATGCTGCGGCATCCGCAAGATCGAGCCGCTGCGCCGCAAGTTGTCCGGCGTCACCGCTTGGGCCACCGGCCAGCGCCGCGACCAGAGCCCCGGCACCCGTAGCGCCGTCGCCGTGCTGGAAATCGACACCGCGTTCTCCACCCCGGAACGCACCCTGTACAAGTTCAATCCGCTGGCGCAGATGACCAGCGAAGAAATCTGGGGCTACATCCGCATGCTGGAGCTGCCCTACAACAGCCTGCATGAGCGCGGGTTCATCAGCATTGGCTGCGAACCCTGCACCCGCCCAGTGCTGCCGAATCAGCATGAACGCGAAGGTCGCTGGTGGTGGGAAGAGGCAACGCAGAAAGAATGCGGGTTACATGCGGGCAACATCATCGGCAAGTCCAAGGACTGATCCCAGTCTTTTGATTTCCCCCGGCGGGAGCACATTATTGGCTGGCCGGGGCGGTTGGGACGGTAGACCGCGTTATCGTTCATCGCGGGCAAACCCGCTCCCACAGGGGATTTGTGAGCGCCACAAATCCATTGTGGGAGCGTGGCTTGCCCGCGATGGCAGCACTTCGGTCCCAAGCCGAACTCACACCGCACTAAACCTCTGCCCCAACCCCTGCTCCGCAAACTGCTCGATGATGAAATCCACAAACGCCCGGGTCTTGCCCGGCAACAGTTTGTGTTCCACGTAATAGATCGAAATATTGCCATCGTCGACGTACCAGTCCGGCAACACTCGTTGTAGCTGCCCGTTTTCCAGATAACCCGAAGCGAACGGCATGCTCACCAGCGCAATCCCCAGCCCTTGAGCCGCTGTCGCACACGCGGCTTCCGAATCGCTCATGGTCATTCGCGCCTTCAGCGTCAATGGACTGTGCTGCTGCGTACGGCTGGTCAACTGCCAGGAACGCACCCGGCCGGTCTGCGGCGAACGAATCAGAATACCATCGTGATGTTTGAGATCATCAGGCTCGGCGATGACGTGCTGCGCCTCCAGATACCCGGCTGACGCCACCAATACCCGGTGCGCCGGTGTCAATTTGCGCGCCACCACACCTTGGGGCAATTCGAAACCACCGCCGATGGCCGCGTCGAACCCCTGCGCGATCAAATCGACCTGCCGGTTATCGAAGTGCCAGTCCGGATTGATCGCCGGAAACCGCTGCAAAAACTCCCCCAGCAACGGCACGATATACAGACGTCCGAACACCGTGCCCATGCTCACCTTCAACGTCCCCGCCGGTCGCCCTTCGGCGCTGGCCAGATTGGCGACGGCATTCTGGATCGTGTGCAGGCTGGTACTGACCTCGCCAAGAAACAGCTGACCGGCCTCCGTCAGCGTCAGGCTGCGGGTGCTGCGTTGAAACAGCCGCACACCGAGCCGCGCCTCAAGTTTGGCAACACTCTTGCCCACAGCGGCCGGTGTCAGGCTCAACCGCCGGGCGGCCTCGGCAAAGCTGCCAACCTCGGCGCTGCGCACGAAGCATTCGATACTGCTGAAGGTTTCCATAAGCGTCACTATAAACTTCTGGTTTACACAGACTATCGCAATTACCGTCTACCCAGCATGTAATCCTCAATCGATACTAGGCTCCATCAACCGAGGCATCCGCCTCGGGACTTTGGAGATCGATATGACTACTCAGAACCTCATCGGCAAAGTGGCGTTCATCCAGGGCGGATCTCGCGGTATCGGCGCAGCCATCGTTAAACGCCTGGCCGCTGAAGGCGCAACCGTTGCCTTCACCTACGTCAGCTCCACCGCCAAAGCCGAAGAATTGCAAAACAGCATCACCACCAGCGGCGGCAAAGCCCTGGCCATCAAGGCGGACAGCGCCGACGCCGAGGCCATTCGCAGCGCCGTGAGTGCGACTGTCAAAGCCTTCGGCCGCCTGGACATCCTGGTCAACAACGCCGGCGTGCTGGCCGTTGCCCCTCTGGAAGATTTCAAACTCGAAGACTTCGACCAGACCCTCGCCATCAACGTGCGCAGCGTGTTCATTGCCACGCAGGCCGCCGCCATACACATGACCGAGGGCGGTCGCATCATCAACATCGGCAGCACCAACGCCGATCGCATGCCCTTCGCCGGCGGCGGCCCGTATGCCATGAGCAAAGCGGCGCTGGTCGGCCTGACCAAAGGTCTGGCCCGCGACCTCGGCCCGCGCGGCATCACCATCAACAACGTGCAGCCGGGCCCGGTCGACACCGACATGAACCCGGCCCACGGTGACTTCGCTGAAAGCCTGATCCCGTTAATGGCAGTGGGTCGTTACGGCAAGGCTGAAGAAATCGCCAGCTTCGTGGCTTACCTGGTCGGACCGGAAGCGGGTTACATCACAGGGGCCAGCCTGACCATCGACGGTGGTTTCGGCGCCTGATCCACGGTTTGATCGAAACAAAAACGCCGGCAACCCTGATCAGATTGCCGGCGTTTTTTTGTGTATCGCTCTAAGCCCATTCCAGGGCTGGCAAGCCGCAAGCGCTCGGTGTGAACGCCTTCAGCGTTCGAAGAATGCCATCGGCATGTGCGTATTTTTCATCCGCCATGGCCGCGTCCGGGATCGCTATCGCGGTCATCCCCGCCGCTTTTGCCGCAGTGACACCAAACGGTGAGTCTTCAAACACCAGGCAATCCTCAGGCGCTACGCCAAGGCGCCTCGCTGCCGTGAGGAAGATATCCGGTGCCGGTTTGGCGGCGCCTACTTCTGGATCATCCGCCGTCACGATGAAGTCGAACAGCGCAAACCAGTCACGGTGCAATGTGGTTTTCTGAGCGAACGACTGACGCGAAGAACTGGTGCCCACCGCAATCGGAATCTGGTTGGCCTTCAAGTGCCGCACCAGTTCTTCTGCACCCGGCATCGCCAGAGCGGCAGGAAAACGCTCGCGCATCAGCGGCTCACGGATCACCAGGAACTCTTCGGCGGTAATCGGCAGATCGAGCGCCTGGACCACGTAACGCGCCAGATCACCGGCACCACGACCGATAATGTTTTGCTTGATGCTCCAGTCAAAAACCCGACCGTAACGCGCGGCGATCAAGGACGTGACCTCGGTGTAAATGCCTTCGGTGTCCAGCAACAAGCCGTCCATGTCGAAAATCACAGCCTTGATCGGGCCGAACTGATTGAGCGGTGCATTCATCGCATCGGTTCCGTTTTCTAATGACGCCCCGGAGGCGGCTCAAATACAGCCGGTTCCGTGATCGATTAAAGGATTCAGCAGCATAGCGAGCGCGGCTGACGTTGGGCAACGGGCAATGCCTGACCTTTACAAAAAGTGCTGGTCGTCATTTAGCGATTTTCCCTACATAAAACGCCTCCTTTCCCGACTTCTTTACCCGCTGATCCCACGCAAAGTCTCGCGCTCACATTTGATCTGCGCGAGGGACTGCGAATGCTCGAACCTGACAAGGTACTGGCCTTGAATAACGCCATCGGGCTACTGGTGGTCGCGGCCATGGACCCCGAGCAACCGAACGTCGAAGCGCTGCTCGCAGACTTTCGGCTGTGCCTCAACGACTACGACGCCTGGGCTGAGAGTTTCTGGACCGGCAAGGCGCTGGATATCGAGCAGGTGTTCAAGGTCGGCAACGAAGTCCGGCTGTTCGCGCCAAAACATTCCACGACACCGGTCAGCGCAACCGTCGCGGCGTGTGCGGCCAGCGGCCCGTTGACGCTGGTACACATGTTCGACGCGGCGCGGTTCCTGCCGATTGGCAATACGCCGGTAACGTTGGAGCCGTTGAACGCTGATGGCACCTATGGCGAGCCGGTCAACCACGAGATCGGCCCCAGCGGCATCCTCGAAATTCCCGAATGCGAGCGCGGTCAGCGTTATCGCATCACCTTCTTCCCGAATGTCTCCACTGACCATGTCAAAGCGTTGTACGCCTCCTATCAAGGCGTCATCGACGACCTGGAAGGCTGGCTGCGCAATGAATGGTCGAGCGAATTCGAACCGTCATGGGCAGCGTTTTCCGAGGCCGGATTCATCAAGCGCTACGACCTGCTGCAACAGGCTGACTGGCTGGGTTTCGAGAAGTCGCTGAACGGATTGTGGGACGACGTGAAGCAGATTTACGAGCTGATCACGGACCTGCAAGCCAACAGCGAAAAGCTCCTTGAATACCTGACCGAAACCGAACTTGAAACGCTGTTGCAGGCCTCGGCGGAATCGATTGCCAATCTGTTGTTGGTGTTGAGTGACGAGCCGTTGATGTTCATCCATCTGGCGGCGTTCACCAGTTGGCTTCGAATGCTACCGCCACAGCACATCGCCGAGGTCGTGTCAGAGATTCGTACAGGGATATTGATCGGATTCCTGCTGGCTCGTTTCACCGGTGGTGCAGGACTGACGCTCGGCATCAGCGCCAGGGTGCTGAGCAACATCAAATCGGAACGTGCGCGCAAATGGCTGGCTGCCGCCAGTTTGCGCCTGGCCACCCTGCCCGACCTCACAAGTCACGCGGGGGTGCTCAAACCTCTCGCGGTCAATGTCCGGACTTCTGCACTGAACCCAGCGCCTGTGGTGCCGTTGCAGATCAGCGCCGGCTCCGCGCCGGTTGTGTTGGTGAACAACCCGGTCGCCATTGCTCGCAACAAATCCGCAGCCAAGACTCGCCTGGGGCGGCACGAACAGCGTGACGACGCGCCCGACCAGGCGAAAAACCCCAACGGTGACAGCGCCGATTGCGCACCACTCACCTGCACCAACGGTTGCCCGGTGTCGATGGTCACCGGCGAAGAGTTGCTGACGCTGGACGATGGTTCGCTCAACGGTTTGCTGCCATTTGCGTTCACCCGGCTGTACCGCACCAGCGCCGTGGAAATCGATTGCGGGCTGGGCTGGGGTTGGAGTCATTCGCTGGCGCACCGGTTGGAACTGGACGCAGAACACGTCGTCTGGATCGACCATGAAAACCGCCGCACAACCTTTCCGCTGCCAAGCGAGGCACGCCCGGCCATTCACAACAGCCTGTCCCGGGCCGCGATTTATCTTGGGGATCAACCTGAGGAATTAGTCCTCGCCCTGGCTGGCGAGACGGTGCGTTTTTATCACTTTCGCAATGGGCGGCTGACCGCGATCAGTGACGCCTACAACAACCGATTGCACATCACCCGTGACCGCCAGGATCGCATTCACCGCCTCGACAACGGTGCAGGTCGAGCGCTGCTGTTGCGCTACGAACGTCGGCACATCATCGCCGTCGAGTATCAGTCATTTCACCCTGCCGACACCGCGGATGACGCCTGGCGGACAGAGCAAACGCTCATTGCCTACCGCTACGACGCCCGACAGCGACTCATCGAAGCGACCAATGCCGCCGGTGAAAGCGAACGATACGACTACGACGACCAACACGTGATTCTCCAGCGGCAACTGGCCGGTGGGGCAAGTTTCTTTTGGGAGTGGGAACAGTCCGGCAAAGCCGCCCGATGCATACGGCATTGGGCAACGTTCGCGCAGATGGATACGCGCTATGCCTGGGACAACAACGGCGCAGTGCGGGTTAAAAACGTCGATGGCAGCGAGGAAGTGTATGTCCATGACGACACGGCGCGATTGGTGCGCCGGGTTGAGCCGGATGGCGCCGAGCATCTCAAGACATATGACCACAAGGGTCAGCTGATTGCCGAACAGGGACCGCTGGGGGCGATTACTCAATACCGCTACGACGACATCGGGCGGCTGATTGCGCTGATTCCCCCCGAAGATGAGCCAACGTCCTACGAGTACCGCTACGGCTTCCTGCATGCGTGCTATCGCGGCAAAGCGGTATGGAAATATCAACGCAATGCTCAAGGCGATATTACCGAGGCCATCGATCCCGACGGCCAGATCACCCACAACCACTACGACGCTCAAGGTCGCCTGCTGTCGATCCGTTATCCGGACAACAGCCGTCATGTGTTCGTTCGGGATGCTCTCGGGCAACTGATCGAGGAAACCCTGCCGAACGGTGGACAGCGCCGGTTTTCCTACGATGTTCTGGGACGGCAAATTACCCGTCAGGACCAACACCGTGCTGTCACTCACTACCAGTGGGACGCCGTTGGCCGACTGATTCAGACGACACTTCCTACAGGCGCCAGCCGAGCCTTCAGCTACAACGCCTACGGCAAGATCACCGCCGAACGCGATGAGCTGGGCCGGATCACGCGTTTTGAGTACGACGATGACCTGCACCTGGTCAGTCGCAGGATCAACCCCGACGGCACGCAACTGCGCTATCGCTATGACAACGCGCGGCTGCTGCTGACTGAAATCGAAAACGAATCCGGCGAACGCTATCAGCTGGACTACACACCCAGTGGATTCATCCAACAGGAAAGCGGGTTTGATGGTCGACGCACGGCGTACGCCTATGACCTCAATGGTCACCTGCTGGAGAAAACCGAGTTCGGCGACGACGGCTCGCAGCTGATTACCCGTTATCAACGGGACTCGACAGGTCGCCTGCTGATCAAAACCCTGCCCGACGGCATCAAGGTCGAATACCACTACGACGGCCTCGGCCGCTTGGTCAGCGTTAATGACAACCACGATCACCCACTGGAGTTCGAATACGACACCCAGAACCGGCTGATTACTGAACACCAGAGTTGGGCCACATTGCGTTACGGCTACGACGCTTGCGGCCGACTCAGCCACTTGCGCCTGCCGGATAACAGCAAACTCGCTTACCACCGCGCCAAGGGTGGCGCACTGACCGCCATTGACCTCAACGGCACACGTCTTACGAGCCATACCTATCAATTCGGCCGTGAGCAGCAGCGTCAGCAAGGCTTGTTACACAGCCAGTACGAGCATGACGAACAAGGTCGCCTGAAGGCCCATGCCGTCAGCCAACATCAGCAACCGCTGTATCGGCGTGACTTCGCCTACAGCGCCAACGGCAACCTGGACACCCTCGCTGACACCCGCCACGGTCAACGCAACTACCAATACGATCCCCTGAACCGCCTGATCCGCGTCCGCCATTCCCGCGATCAACAACCCGAGAGCTTCGCCCACGACCCGGCCGGCAATCTGCTGATGCAGGATCGCCCCGGCCCGTCCGCCGTCAAAGGCAATCGGCTGTTAATGCAAGGCGACCGGCATTTCGACTACGACGCCTTCGGCAATCTGATCCGCGAACGCCGAGGTACCGCGCAAAAACTCGTCACCGAATACCGTTATGACTGCCAACACCGACTCATCGGCGCCACGCTACCCAACGGCACCTGCGCGACCTACCGCTACGACGCCTTCGGTCGCCGAATCAGCAAAACCGTCGACGGCAAAACCACCGAATTTTTCTGGCAAGGCGACCACCTCATCGCCGAACACAGCCAGGACCACCATCGCAGCTACCTCTACGAACCCGGCACCTTCCGCCCACTCGCCATGCTCGACGGCAAAGGCCCCCGCCAGGCCTGCCCGTTCTACTACCAACTCGACCACCTCGGCACCCCGCAAGAACTCACCGACTACAGCGGCGACATCATCTGGGCCGCGCAATACACCGCCTACGGCCGCCTGACCCGGCTTAACCGAGATACCCATCAGGTACTGGATCAACCGCTGAGGTTTCAAGGGCAGTATTTCGATGCGGAGACAGGGCCGCATTACAACCGGCATCGTTACTACAACCCGGATCTTGGACGGTATTTAACGCCGGATCCGAGTGGGTTGGCGGGTGGAATAAACGGGTATCAGTACACGCGGAACCCGACGGGATGGGTTGATCCGTTGGGGTTGAGTGAGTGCCCTGGGGGGGA
Source organism: Pseudomonas sp. BE134 (assembly GCF_031456105.1). Lineage (NCBI taxonomy): Bacteria > Pseudomonadati > Pseudomonadota > Gammaproteobacteria > Pseudomonadales > Pseudomonadaceae > Pseudomonas > Pseudomonas sp. BE134. The sequence goes on from NZ_JAVDUA010000024.1 coordinate 36,912, forward strand.
TGGGTGTAAGAGGCCGGGGTTTGGGGAGGAGGATCCGGTCAGTAAGATAGCGATTGAAAATCGTGAACCCCAACTACCAAAACCCAAAAAAGAGGACGACTTCTTATATCGCGGGGACGATAAAGAACCTCACGATGTATTTGAAAATGGTTTTAAAAGCAAAGGAAAAAGCAACGACCTACTACTACACTCATTAGACAGTCGGGATCCACCTAGCAATTTTATTAGCACGTCCACTTCCAGGGAAGCCGGAAAATTTTTCGCCACTGAATACAACACAAAAACGGGCTATCTGTACACACTCAACAAAATTCCCGGACACGATCTAAAGATAGAACTAGGATCTTTGTACGAGTTTGGGAGAGAAAAAGAAATTGCCATTCCAAGTCGTATAGCAAAAGAGGATGTGCTTGGAGCGACCTTAATTCTTGATAATGGCAAAGAGTTTGGTTACTCCATACCCAACCCAAACAGGATAATTAAGAAATGATATGGACAGTAGAGATAACTATTGAAAACAATGGAGCCAAGGAAACAGCTCAGTTGACATGTGACAATAAAGCTGGAAACGGAGATGTAACTATTATATTCACTATGCAAAACGGATTATCCAAAACCTATTCGGACTCTGATTTTTATAGATGCTTCGCTCGCACTCGAGAAGATAACACTGGAATAAAATTCCTATGCAAAGGATCAAAAGTAAACGTTCATACGTCCAGCATGTCATCACAGATGTCTCTAGGATTGAAAGCGTACGAATTAACTTTAGGTAAAGCCGCATCATTCGACGATGTGATCTACATATTCGATTATGACGAACACAATCTAACCAATGACTCAGCCGAACAGCGAGCTTTTTTTAGGAAATGGATTGAAACTGAAAAAAACGACGAGGAGGAGCAGTAATTAGATGACTATTAAAAAGACGACAGCTATGCGGGACACTCTATACCGAACCCTCTGAGAAAACAATGAATGACAATTGAGGAAATTTCTATTCTGATCGGCGGAAAAATCGAAATAGCGGTTCTCGATTACGACCCACAAAAATCAACCATGAAGGTAACACTAGAAAGTGGATGGACGAAATACTTATCAGGGTTTGATATTTATGACTGTCTAGGGAAAATCATAATGCATAGGCCAGATATTAAGTTCCTGTGCAAAGGAGCAAAATTGAATGTTCGACCTTCTAGCATGTCCTCACAGATGAGCTCAGGAGTAGTCGCTTACGAGCACAAATTAGGCGTCCGCGCGTCACGAAAAGATCTTGTTAATATCTTTCAGTATGACGACCAAGACATTATTAATGATCCACAGTTGCAAACTGACTTCTTCCATCGCTGGCTAAAATCTCTGAAATAATAGTCGACACAGACTAAAAATAACCTTTAACTCAAAGACGCTCATGAAAACATTTGAAATCGCCACCCATTCCGACGGTATCACTGATAGGTCTATAATTGAATACGGACGCGAGGGAGCCCTATCAACCTTACGACTCAGAAGCAATCCAAACAAAACATATAAAGCCCATGACCTGTTTGAATGTCTTGGGCTATTGCGGGCGGATTTCCCCGAAACGAAATTTCTATGCAAAGGTGCGAAAATCAACGTTTACCCTTCGCGAATGTCATCGCAAATGTCCGCAGGATTAGTAGCGTATGAACTTCGCTTAGGCATACCAGCGGAGGACGAGGATATTGTGAGAATATTCGACTATGAGGAAACAAATCTTACGAACAACATCCAGCGACAACGAGAATTCTACACACGGTGGATCGAATCGTTAGCAAATAGGTGTTGAAACCGGTTTATAGCGTACGAGCGGTAGAGTCGGAAACAGCGGATATCAAAAGCCCAACATATAGCTGGGCTTTGCTACCTTCAGTCAGCCGTGAGATTAATTATCATTCTTATTTTTGGCACCGCCAGTGCCGCTATTATCCGCACTACCATCCTTTTCAGCCCCCTTCCCCATCGAACTCCCACCACTCACCACCCCACTTCCCGTCCCAGTGCTGCTCCCATTGGCATCACCACCATTTCCGTTTTGGATAGACCCAGGCGGCAACGCATTACCATCCGTAGAATTCGCATTCATTTCGGTATATGGAGGCATTCCGCCTTTATCCACAGGCGCATCGTTACCGTTGGATTGAGCGACGGCGGTCAATGAACTGATCGACAACAGCCCTGCAATGATCAGGGCTGTTAACTTTGAACTGATCATGGTGCATCTCCTTTAAAAGGTGCATACCTATGTGGCAGCGCTCACTTTTTAAAGTTGCCGCACAATCGACCAGCGGCTTTTCAGCTGGGTTCACCTGATAGATCTTCACCGGCAATGTCCGGATCCTCAGGATCCGCCTCGACATCACCGCGCCTCACATCATCGGCTGGCAGTTGCTCTACCGCCGTATCGTCATCCGGCGGACGTTGATCGCGACTCAACGGGTCAGTCGGTGAAGGCAGCGGATATTCAGGGGTGTCGTCGGCGTCAGTGTCTTTCGGATCTGCGTTCATAAGCACCTCTCGAAGGGCGTGAAAATCATGCCCTGAAACTTCGAGGGGATGATGCAGGGGAGTGTTCGATCGGAGAGACGATCGGTCGAAGCACGGCAACAAAGATCAATCTTCTTCTACGTCTTCATCCTCTTCTTCGTACTCGAGATTCCCCACATCGCCCGCGTCATCAGAATCGTTGAGTGGCACCGTGGCATCGTCCATCAGTGATCCTGGATCTTCATTGCCGGGGTCATTGATGAACGGAAGCCCGCTCGGGCCTTTTTCTTCGGTGCCTTCGGTTTCAGGCGTCATGGCATGCCTCGTCATGTTTGGTGTGTATAAAGTTCGAGACTGCCTGTGGCCAATCGTTCCGGTTTGCGGCGCCCAGATACGAAAAACCCGGCACGGGGCCGGGTTTTGCAACTCGATACCGAGTTAGTGATGTTTGTTTTTATGCTTGTGCTTGTGCTTATGGCCATTACCGGAATGGGAACTGCCATGATCATCGTCGTCGTTGCCCAGGTTGTTGCCGACGCCACCACCCGCTGCACCGCCAAGGCCCGCACCAATGGTCGAACCCGTTGAGCCGCCGAGGCTTTTACCAATTATCGAGCCGCCTGCCGCACCTAAGCCACCGCCAATGGCTGCTTCGTTGCGACTGCCCTTATTCGCCCCGACTGCGCTCCCTGCCGCGCCGCCGACACCGGCGCCAATGGCTGCGCCCGTGCTGCCGCCCAATTGTCCGCCGACGACGTTACCCAATGCACCACCCAGACCGCCGCCTACAGCTGCGGTGCCGTCATTGGCTGCCATTGCTCCTTGAGCCATCAACAGTCCAGCCAAAAACGCGGACAGTGCCAAACGTTTAGTCTTTTTGCCGTTGTTAACCGGTGTCATAGGACGCCTCATGTTCTTCTGGGGTATATGGGCTTTGAGACTATGTTTAAAGAATCGTTCATAAAAGAAAAGCCCGGCATTTAGCCGGGCTCTTCAATGCTGATCGATCAGGATCAGTGACGCTTGTGACCTTTACCCAGGTTGCTGCCTACGCCGCCGCCCAAGGCACCACCCAAACCTGCGCCAATGGTGGAGCCGGTCTTGCCGCCCAGGCTGTGGCCGATCACCGAACCACCGGCTGCACCTACACCGCCACCGATGGCGGCTTCGGTACGACGGCCTTTAGGCGCCGCAACAGCGCTGCCAGCTGCGCCCGCTACGCCAGCACCGATCGCTGCGCCGGTGCTGCCGCCCATGCTCTGGCCGACCACATTACCCAGCGCGCCGCCCAGACCGCCGCCGATTGCGGCGGTGCCATCACTGGCAGCCATCGCGCCTTGAGCAACCAAAAGGCCAAGAACCAGAGCAGGCAACGTTAAACGCATGACAAAAACCTCAAAATAGGGGGGAAAAACGAAAGCGGGTGATTGAATGCTTTAGCGCGGTAAACGTCCACACAAAAACCTCCGCATCTCGCAATTAGCGTCGGTTGGACAGCTTTTATGGAAAAGGTTTTATGACAGGCAAAAAAAAGCCCGCTGGGGAACGGGCTAGGGTACTGCTTTCTAACGGATGGTTTGAGCCTACGACCGAACCTGTGAAAAGTTTGTGAAAAACAACCGGGCGCCATGACCGAATGTCTGAGGTCCGGTTTGAATCGATAATCGATAGCGTGAAAATGAAAACCCCGCTCGATGGCGGGGTCTGTCCGGTTAACCGTTACTTCTTGGGCGGCGCCGCCACTCTTGGCAAAAATTTCGCCTTAGGGCCTCTGGGCGTTGTCGATTTCATTTTGATGATTTGGACCGGGTCTTCCCCAAAGCCTGCCACATACTCGGTCTGGCCACAATTAACGCAATTGTTGATCGGAAATTCAGCCCCGTCGTCTTCGATATACGGATCAGCCATACCTCTTCCTCTCTCAAAAAGGGTCGACACCGGCAAAGCCCTTTGCCTGAAAAATATCGACCGCCAAGGCTTTTGAGACTAGCCGGTCACTACCCGACTTGTAATTCAGATTTTCGCATGCCCGACGAGTGGCCCAAACTCTATGCGTGATAAAGCAGAATGAATCAATTCAGTTTGACCGCAGTCCCTGTCACAAAAACCACCACCATCCCACCTTTGCCGGACGGCATACTGATCTCAAAATCGAGCCCCACCACCGCGTCCGCCTGAAGTGCCCGAGCCCGTTCCTTGATCTCGTCAGTCGCCTGAATCCGTGCCTCCTTCAACGCACGCTCCAACGTCTGGGACCGCCCCCCGAAAAAATCCCGCATCCCGGCGAACACGTCACGGATAACGTTTATGCCCTGCACTGACTCGGCACTGACGATGTCCAGGTAAGCGGTGATTTGGCGGCCTTCGATGGCGTGGGTTGTGGTGGTGATCATGGGGATTTCTTCTTCATAAGCAGTGGATAAAGGTAACTTGGACAGATAGGCGGCCAACGCATCAAACGCCGGCAACGTCACAGGATCATTCGCAGAATTGCTGGCAACCGGGTGCGAGGCATAGCGAACACTCACCATCTCGGCTTTGGGATCGACATAGATGCGCTGGCCATGAACACCACGCGCCATGAATGCCCCGCCCTCTTTGTCCGTCACCCACCACATCGAGCGGTAACTCCAGCCCTTCAACAAGTCATAACCAGCCTTGGCAAAAATCTGTTTGTCGCCGCCACGGCGAATGTCATCCACGACGGCTTGGGGCACGATCTGCTGGCCGTCGAACCGGCCATTATTGCGCAACATCTCGCCAAATCGGGCGAGGTCTCGCAAGCCGGTGTTCAAGCCACCGCCAGCAAACGGCGTCCCGATGGAGTCCACCGTGAAATAGGCATCCTGCTCGGCGCCCAGGTGAGTCCAGATGCCCTCAGACAACATCTGTGCAACGTTGCGACCGGTCGCTCTGGCGATGACATCACCACAATCCCGTCGGTGTAAATGGCCGCGAGGGATTGATCCCAGCTCATCGACTGCGTTGCGCCAAGTGGTTTGAAGCTAAGGGCGTCGATATCGTTACGCAGTGCAAAAATCAATGGGTCCGGGGCGACCAAGCCTCGTAAAACGCTGATCGTCGGCAGGAGGTGGCGATCCGACCATCCAGCCGAGTTTCGCCGGATCGCTGGCTTCTTCACCACCACACACTTTTGCACAAAAAAGGGACGAAAATCCCGACGGCGGGAAAAGGATAAGTTCTCTTCGGCCGCTTTTTCTTGCTCTTGATTTTTTCCTAGACCATCACACAACTGCCATTTGGACTACACAGAAGGGTACTGCATTGGGGAGGGCGATAATCTGAGCTTAGTAGAATGGAACAAATAACGTCAACGCGAAAACATCATGTTCGCGGTTAGATCTGAAGAGCCAAGAACATCGTTTTTTTTCATTGAAAGTTACCCTGGGAATGAGGGGCGTTCGCATAGAGCTCGCTCTGGCCAGCACCTACGCCGGAGCACAATCCATACACGTAGCTCTTTGTCAAAATACTCCTGTGAAATGAGCGAAAATTGCAAGTGACTGACCAGATAAAGCGAGATGCTGCACCCGCTGTTTGCTAAGGCGGGTCTGCGGGTCTGCTCGTCGTTTGTGGACAACCCAAAATCAGCACTATGGATAGCTTCATTGTAAACAGGTGAAGCTGGCTGGAATGATGCATCGTCTGTCAGTTTATACAGTGCGCTGGCGACCTAACCTCGGCTAGCTCGCGGAGGGAAGTTCATCATTCGAACCCCGATGCTAACACTGACTTAATAAAGCACCTTTCAGAGTAAAGCTATGCTCAATGCTATACACAACAGTGAGAAATTCGGAAGTATTCAGGTTGACTACAAACAATCTGAAATAACCAAGAACGTTTACGAGGTCTATGGCGTCAGAACAAACGCCACCGACAGTGGCGTCTGCATGGCCATGTCTGCGAAATATCTTCTTAAAAATTCGCAGAACCAAGACTTTTTTTCTTGGCTTGCTGACTCATCTTCAAAGTGGGAAGTGGTGTCCTCGTATTTGGATAGCGATTACTCTGCACTTGCTCCGATCGAGGTACAGGACCGTATTCAGTATGAATTAAAACTCCACCTTAATCATCTTGGCACGCTGAACCTGAAGCCTAACGACTTTTGCTCAGAGGGACTGTCGAATGCGATGAGCATGGTGGTCAACGACGACAAAGACGGCTTTAACATGTGCTACCTATACAATCCATCCGGGCCGGGACATGCCGTCGCATGCATTAAGGAGCAGGACTGCATAAAATTTATGGACCCTAATTTTGGTGAAATGTCGTTCAACTCCTCTACCGAATTCGAGAACTGGATGAGCAACGTTTTTGATAAGCGTTACTCTTATTTCTCTAGACTGAGCGTCAACATGTACGAATCGCCCTCCAATATTGATAATGAATCCAGGGGAGCGGCAGAATCCGCGTAACCCCCTTTTCTGCAATACTCTTTTTGATGTCGTGTTTGGCTTGCTCTCAGCGCCTCTCGTTTCGATCACCACGCTTGAGGTTTTGTACGGGATCGATTCGTCAGGCCAACCTGGTGAAATGAAGGCCTACCTAACGGCAGGCCGTTACACGCCCGCACACAAAAAATCTGACACTCTCCAAAAATCAGGCGCTAAAGAAGTTTAATCAACATTGCAGTGACGGTTGCTACCGTACCAATCATCCCAATGGCTATTGCCACCGGATACCAAAAGGTTTCACGGGTCATCTTGCCCGCTTCAGCATTCAACTTGCGTTGCTCAGCGAGCGATTTGATGATCTCTACGTGGATCTTTTCGAGTTCGGCCTGATTCATGGTCATTTCCTGCATATCGCGCGTAAGTCCATTTCGAATTAAGGGGGAGCCGTCATATGTACTGCGCTGTTTTTCATCTTGAACCCGAAGGCACAAATCGAAAACCCCTCTCGAAATGGCTCATTTGAGACGCTAAACCTCGTGGACGCCCCGACTGCCTGGCTTTCCAGCACGACTTCCTACAAGCCTGCGATTCGTCCTGCATAAAATTCAGAAACGGCAGCGCCACTCACAAAATCCAGACCCAGAAACCACAAAACCCCTGATTTCTCTCGAAATCAGGGGTTCTGGTTACATCGAATTTGGCGGTGAAGGAGAGATTCGAACTCTCGATACAATTTCTTGTATACACACTTTCCAGGCGTGCTCCTTAAGCCACTCGGACACTTCACCGTATCTCGTCAAACAAGTTCTGTCTGTCGAGGCGCGCTAATGTAGTCGAAACCTTTTCTGATGGCAAACTTTTTTTGCAGAATTTTCATGCGCTTAGCGTTTTAGCGATTCCGGCGGGTTGCTGCCCATGGCAAACCTGCCAATCTCCGGCTTCGCGCCCTCATCTATATAGAGGGGAATGCGCGGCGGGTGTGGCGGGCCACGCTTGCCTGGCGGGGAAAGGGTGACTGGCGGGTCAGTCACGGCGCTTTACCTGGCCTGCCTTGGTGGGTAACTTCTGCGTCAACTTTCATACAAGGAATAGCGTCATGAGTGAGTTGATTTCCTACCACCTCGAAGACGGTATCGCGACCCTGACCTTGAGCAATGGCAAGGTCAATGCCATCTCGCCCGACGTGATTACTGCGTTTAACGCGGCACTGGATCAAGCGGTGACGGATCGTGCGGTGGTGATCATTACCGGTACGCCCGGGATTCTGTCCGGTGGTTATGACTTGAAGGTGATGACGTCCGGCCCTAAAGAAGCCGTGGCGTTGGTGACGGCCGGTTCGACCTTGGCCCGTCGCCTCCTGTCGCACCCGTTCCCGGTGATCGTGGCGTGCCCTGGGCATGCCGTGGCCAAGGGTGCGTTCCTGTTGTTGTCGGCGGATTACCGCATTGGTGTCGAAGGCCCGTTCAGCATTGGCCTGAACGAAGTGCAGATCGGCATGACCATGCACCACGCGGGTATCGAGATTGCGCGTGATCGTCTGCGCAAGTCGGCGTTCCACCGCTCAGTGATCAATGGTGAGATGTTTAACCCGCAGAGTGCGGTAGATGCCGGATTCCTCGACGTAGTGGTGTCGGCCGAAGAGTTGCAAGGTGCAGCGCTGGCGGCGGCTCGTCAGTTGAAGAAGATCAACATGACCGCGCACAAGAACACCAAGCTGAAAGTACGCAAGGCGTTACTGGAGACGCTGGACAACGCGATCATCCTGGACCAGGAGCATTTGGGTTAAGCCCATACTTGCTGTGCCGAAAAGCCCGACCGTCGTGTCGGGCTTTTTCTTACGCGTCGCGTTAAAAAGCCTGCAACCGCTCTAGAACACATCTGACCAATTAGTCAGAAACATGCTCACAAACATTGCTTTTCTCCCCCTCTTTAGTGGCAATTGCCGAAAACAGTGCACATCCGTACACTGCGCCACCTTTTGTCCCGGTGGGGCCTGCAAATGCTGTTTGTGTTTCGTATGTTCTTGATGGGCTTGCACTTTATTCTGGCTGGCGTACTTGGGGTAATCCTGGGCCTGTGTCGCCCGTTCAACCCGGACAACAGCCGCTTGTGCGCACGCCTGTATGCGTGGCCGGCGATGTGTATTTTGCGTTTACGGGTGAAGACCGATGTCGGGCCATTGATGGACAAGCCTGCCAGCTGTGTGATCGTCGCCAATCACCAGTCCAACTACGACTTGTTTGTGTTCGGCAACGTGGTGCCCCGCCGCACCGTGTGCATTGGCAAGAAAAGCCTCAAGTGGGTGCCACTGTTCGGGCAGTTGTTCTGGCTGGCCGGTAACGTGTTGATCGACCGCGGCAATGCCCATAAGGCGCGTCAGTCAATGTTGACCACCACACATACCCTGCAGCATGAAGATACTTCGATCTGGGTCTTCCCGGAAGGCACGCGCAACCTTGGCGAAGAGTTGCTGCCGTTCAAGAAAGGCGCGTTCCAGATGGCGATTGCTGCCGGCGTGCCGATCGTGCCGGTGTGTGTCAGCAGTTACGTCAAACACATGCGATTGAACCGCTGGCGCAGTGGGAACGTTCTGATTCGTTCTTTGCCGGCGATTCCGACAGCGGGATTGAGCCTGGACGACATGCCCATGTTGATGGATCAGTGTCGCGAGCAGATGCGCGAGTGCATCGCTTCGATGGATCGGCAACTGCAAGCCGCGTAAAAAGAAACCCGCCTGGTGCGGGTTTTCTTTTGCCTGCGAACTCTGCAGAGTTCACTCACTCTCAAGCAGTAGACAAGGCTAAGCTGATGATTGCCTGCCACTGCCACCTGCCAATAAGAAGTGAACCTGAATCATGGGTAGAGTTGTTGCTGCTGCGGTTTACAGCGCCGGTAAGAAAGTCACCAATATCACCCTCGACGAAGGTGCTGCCTGGGCCGCCAAGCCTGGCCACTTTGTCTGGATCGGCCTTGAAGAGCCGGACGCTCAGGAACTGGCCAACCTGCAACGCCAGTTCAACCTGCATGAGCTGGCCATCGAAGACGCCTTGGAAAAGCACAGCCGGCCGAAGCTCGAAACCTTCGGTGATGCGCTGTTTATCGTCACGTATTCGCCAATACGTAACGAAGGCAAATTGGAGTTCATCGAGACCCATATATTTGCCGGCAACGGTTACATCATTACGGCACGCAATGGTCATTCGGCGTCCTACGCCTATGTCCGTCAGCGTTGTGAGGCGCGTCCGTTGTTACTTGAGCATGGGGAAGATTTCGTCCTCTATGCCCTCCTCGATTTCGTGATTGAAAACTACCAGCCGATGGGCGAAGCGATCCATGCCGAGATCGATGAGCTGGAACGCAACGTGTTGTTGTGCGGTACGCTGAATGAACGTGACATCCAGAAACTTCACGGCCTGCGTCGGGATGTGTTGCGCCTGCGTCGTTATGCGGCGCCGATGGTGGAGATCGGTGAGGAACTGCAGAAGTTGAGCTTCCCGTTCATCGACAAGAACATGCGCCCGTACTTCCGTGATGTGCAGATTCACGTGACGCGGCAGATGGAAGACCTGACAACTTTGGCAGACATTGCCAGCCAGACCATTGAGATTGGGGTGCTGCTGGAAGCTTCACGCCAGAGCGTGGTGCAGCGCAAGTTTGCGGCGTGGGCGGCGATTTTGGCGTTTCCGACGGCCGTGGCCGGAATTTACGGGATGAACTTCCAGAACATGCCGGAGCTGGCGTGGCAGTACGGGTACTTCGGGGTGCTGGCGTTTATTGCGGTGGGGTGTACAGGGTTGTGGGCGAGTTTCAAGAGGTCGGGATGGCTTTAGTCAATACCGAGGTGACTGTGACAATCGCGAGCAGGCTCGCTCCCACAGGGATATTCAGTGTGGGCGAGCCTGCATGTTTTAGCTTTAAACCGTTTCTGGCTTGTGCGCCACAAACCGCATCATCCACTCCGCAACGGTAGCACCATGATGCTCCTGATCAAGGCTGGCTACACCTTTGGAGTAAATCTGCTCGCCCAGCGCTTGTTGACGGATCTCCAACAGCGCACGCGAATAATCGTGAATGAACTCCGGATGCCCCTGGAAGCACAGCACTTGATCGTTGATGTGGTAAGCGGCGAACGGGCAGAAATCGCTGGAGGCGATGACCGTAGCGTTTTCCGGTAGCGAGGTCACCTGATCCTGGTGGCTGATCAACAAGGTCAACTCTTCCCTGACCGGGCTCATCCACGGCGCCTTGGCCGCGAGTTTATAACGGTGGGTGCCGACGCCCCAGCCTTGGGTTGCACGTTCGCTTTTACCGCCCAGCAACAGCGCCAGCAGTTGATGGCCAAAACACACGCCTAGCAGCTTGTCGCCGCGCTCGTAGCGGGTCAGCAGGTAAGTTTTTAGGGTTTCGATCCACGGGTCGGTGCCGAAGGAATCGGCCTTGCTGCCGGTGACCAGATAAGCATCGAAGGTCAGCTCATCGCTTGGGTATTCGCCCTGCATCACGTTGTAAACCGTGAACTCGGCCGCGATAGGTTGCTGCGAAAACAGGTGTTTGAACATCTGCCCGTAGCCCTGATATTGGTCGACCAATTCTGGACGCAGGATGTCGGTTTCCAGAATGCAGATGCGTAACGACATAAAAAATACCTGACACGTGATGGGAATAATGCACACCCCAGAGCCTGCCTCGAAACACCGTTCCAAGGCAAGCCCTGCGAGGCGTCACCGGTCCCTTAAAACGCCTCCCCTTTAGCCGCTTTTTCCAGCAACAAGGCCGGCGGATTGAAGCGCTCGCCATACTGCGCGGCCAGGTACTGGGCGCGGGCGACGAAGTCTTGCACGCCGTATTGATTGATGAATTGCAATGCACCGCCAGTCCATGCGGCAAAACCGATGCCGAAGATCGAGCCGACGTTGGCGTCTGCCGTCGACGTCAGCACGCCCTCCTCCACACAGCGCACCGTCTCGATGGCTTGCACGAACAGCAGTCGATCACGCACATCCTTTGGCGATATCTGCCCGTCAGGCTTCTCAAAACGGCTTTTCAGCTCCGGCCATAGATGTTTCTGGCCGGCGGCCGGGTATTCATAGAAACCGCCCCCTGCCGCTTTACCGGGCCGTTTGTATTCGTTGAGCAGCAAGTCAATCACGGTAAACGCCGGGTGCTCGATCAGCGGCTTCCCTTCGGCTTGCAGGTCCTTGGCCGTTTGCTTGCGGATATGGCTCATGAGGCTCAGGGAAACTTCGTCAGAGATTGCCAGAGGCCCGATGGGCATGCCGGCCTTGCGTGCTTCGGTTTCGATCATCGGCGCGCTGACGCCTTCGCCGAGCATCGCAATGCCTTCATTGGTGAAGGTGCCAAATACCCGCGAAGTAAAGAATCCGCGCCTGTCGTTGACCACAATCGGGGTTTTCTTGATTTGAAGGACGAAATCAAAGCCGCGCGCCAGGGTTTCGTCGCTGGTGTGGGCGCCTTTGATGATTTCCACCAACGGCATTTTTTCCACGGGACTGAAGAAGTGCAGGCCGATGAATTTGGTCTGATCCGGCACCGCCGTGGCCAGGCCACTGATCGGCAAGGTCGAGGTGTTGGAAGCGATGACAGCGTCCGGACCGACGATTTTTTGCGCGGCCGATGAGACCTTGGCCTTGAGCTCGCGGTCTTCGAATACCGCCTCGATAATCAAGTCACAACCGGCCAGGTCCGCGTCGCTTTCGGTGGTGCTGATCCGCGCCAGAATCGCTTCACGCTGCTGCGCAATCATCTGGCCGCGCGCGACTTTCTTGTCCAGCAGTGCTGCCGAATGGGCCTTGCCCTTTTCAGCTGCCGCCAGGGTGATGTCCTTGAGCACCACCTCGATACCCGCCGATGCGCTGACGAACGCGATACCCGCACCCATCATCCCGGCGCCGAGCACTCCGACCTTCTGCGTCAGGTAGGGAGCGAAACCCTGGGGCCGAGAGCCGCCGGCATTGATTTCATTGAGCTGAAACCAGAACGTGCCGATCAGGTTTTTCGAGATTTGGCCGGTGGTCAATTCGGTGAAATAGCGGGTTTCGATCAAGTGCGCAGTGTCGAAATCCACCTGAGCACCTTCAACCGCCGCACAGAGAATTTTCTCCGGCGCGGGCATGCAACCTTGGGTTTTGCTGCGCAGGATCGACGGCGCGATGGCGAGCATTTGCGCGACTTTCGGGCTGGACGGTGTGCCGCCCGGGATCTGATAGCCCTTCACGTCCCAGCGCTGAACCGCCGCCGGATTGGCCAGAATCCAGGCCCGTGCCTTGCTCAGCAGTTCGCCGGGATCTTTGGCCAACTCGTCAATCAACCCGGCTTGCAACGCCTGTTGTGGTCGGACTTTTTTGCCTTCGAGCAGATAGGGCAAGGATTTCTCAATCCCCAGCATCCGCACCATGCGAACCACCCCGCCGCCGCCCGGCAACAGGCCAAGGGTGACTTCCGGCAGGCCGACTTGCACGGACGGATTGTCCAGCGCCACGCGGTGATGGCACGCCAGGCAGATTTCCCAACCGCCACCCAATGCAGCGCCATTAATCGCAGCCACCACCGGCTTGCCAAGGGTTTCCAGAGTGCGCAATTGCCCCTTGAGCGTCAGCACCCTGTCATAGAACGCTTTGGCTTCAGGTTTGCCGACCTTGATCAGCTCATTGAGGTCGCCGCCAGCGAAGAACGTCTTCTTCGCCGAAGTGATGATGGCCCCGGCAATGCTGTCTTTTTCCGCAACCAGACGGGCGACGCAGGCGGCCATGGCTTCGCGGTAAACCGCGTTCATGGTGTTGGCGCTCTGGCCTGGCAAGTCGATGGTCAGGACGACGATCTGGTCTTGACCTTTTTCGTAACGAATGGCTTCAGTCATGAACATGTTTCCTTGAAAGTCGGGGGCTCAGAGGCGTTCGATGATGGTGGCAATGCCCATGCCGCCGCCGACACACAGCGTCGCGAGGCCATAGCGCAGGCGCCGGTTTTCCAGCTCATCGAGTAACGTGCCGAGAATTGCGCACCCCGTGGCACCCAACGGGTGGCCCATGGCAATGGAGCCGCCGTTGACGTTGACCTTGTCCGGGTCGATGGCCATGTCCTTGATGAATTTGAGCACCACCGAGGCAAACGCTTCGTTGACTTCGAACAGGTCGATGTCATCAACCCGCAGGCCGGCCTTGGCCAGTGCTTTACGGGTGGCCGGCGCGGGGCCGGTGAGCATGATGGTCGGGTCGGTGCTGGTGACTGCCGTGGCGACAATCCGCGCCCGAGGCTGCAAACCCAACGCCCGGCCCTTCGCCTCGGAACCGATCAGCATCAGTGCGGCGCCATCGACGATTCCGGAGCTATTGCCCGGCGTGTGGACGTGATTGATCCGTTCGACATGGCTGTAAACCCGCAACGCCGTGGCGTCGAAGCCCATTTGCCCCATCATCTCGAAACTCGGCTTGAGCTTGCCCAAGCCTTCCAGGGTGGAGTCGGCCCGAATGAACTCATCGTGATCGAGCAGGATGATGCCGTTCTGATCCTGCACCGGCACCAGTGACTTGTTGAACGAACCGTTCGCCCGTGCCCGCGTCGCTTTCTGTTGCGAGTACAGCGCGTAAGCATCGACGTCCTGGCGGCTGAAACCTTCAAGCGTGGCGATCAGGTCAGCGCCCACGCCCTGTGGGGTGAAATGGCTGTGCAGGTTGGTCTCCGGGTCCAACGCCCAGGCGCCGCCGTCACTGCCCATCGGCACGCGGGACATCGACTCGACACCGCCGACCACCACCAGGTCTTCGAAACCGGAACGCACCTTCATCGCGCCGAGGTTCACCGCCTCAAGGCCTGAAGCGCAAAAGCGGTTGATCTGAACACCCGAGACGCTGACGTCCCAATCCGCCACTTGGGTCGCGGTCTTGGCGATATCGGAGCCTTGATCACCGATAGGCGTCACGCAACCGAGGACGACATCATCGACCTGACTGGTATCGAGCGAGGTGCGCTGTTGCAGCGCCGTCAGCAAGCCGGCCACCAGATTGACCGGTTTGACGCTGTGCAAGGCGCCATCGGCCTTGCCTTTGCCGCGGGGCGTGCGTAACGCATCGAATATCAAAGCTTGGGTCATGACGTCCTCGAACCTGGGCGGTGAGTAAATACTGAGCGCTCACTCTTATGCCGAGTCGGTTCGGATTCAATGACCGCAGTGCTCACAGACGTTGACGGACACGCTCAGACGGACGGTAGCCTGCTATGGGATTAACCGTTTCAGGACACGGAGCTGTCTAGCAAAAGGGCGCCCAAGAAGCTGGCAATAGGCCTCATGTCTTTTTTATAGCTTTTACCAACAGCTCCATACGAAATGGATCTAAACCACGGGTGACGTGGGCTCTAAGGTGAAGTGTACGAAGTTGTCGTCGGGTTTTGCCGAGGCGCTCGTCTTACAGGAAGTGCAACGCTCTGCCGTCATGGAGATATGCAGGCAGGCATCAGGAAATAACAATAAAGGCGGTCAAGCCATGTTCAAGCAATCAAAAGTACGTCAAGCGGGGCTCATTCTTTTCGCTACCACGCTGTTGTTGATTTTGCCGAATCTGACCAAGGTGATTGGCTAGTCGGTAAAAAATACGGCGTCAGGTATTTATATCGTCATTCCAAAATGTGACTGGCTCGCTACCCGAGCCAGCGTGGGTGTGCCAACCTTTATGGCATCTTCACGACATGGATGACGATCTATTGAAAACGCTCACTCTGATCGGGGCCTTGCTGTTCAGCACGCCTCTGTTTGCCGCACAGCTGAACCTTGAGCTGGGCGCGAGCAGTCGCACCTGGCAGACCGAGGAACTGCTCAAGCACCCTCGACTCCAGACTCTGCGCATTGCCGACGATGTTTCCTACAAACGGGAGATGAGTTATCAAGCGGTGCCGCTGGCGGCCTTGTTGACCGACATCAAGCCTGCTGACCATTTGCAAGCCGTGGCGCTGGACGGTTTTGCCGCCGAGTTGGCCGCGGCACCTTTGCTCAACACCCAAGGCGCGCAGGCATGGCTGGCGATTGAAGACCCGGCCAAACCGTGGCCGGCGCTGTCTGCCGGCAAGCCAAGTGCCGGGCCGTTTTATCTGGTCTGGAGTAATCCGCAGGCAGGCAATATCAGCCCGGAGCAGTGGCCATACCAAGTCGCCAGCATCAAACGTTTGGCGCCGGTGGCCGAGCGCTTCCCTGCCCTGCTGCCGGATCCGGCCTTGAAAGCGGACGATCCGGTCAATCAAGGTTTTGCGCTGTTTCAGAAAAACTGCCTGGCATGCCATCGACTGAACGGTGCCGGAGATGCGCAGTTCGGGCCGGATCTGAATATTCCGTATAGTCCGACCGAGTATTTTGGAGCGGACTTTCTGAAGCGGTACATCCGGGATCCGCAGAGCCTGCGCCAGTGGCCGCAGGCGAAGATGCCGGGATTTACCGCGCAGGTGTTGCCGGAGCGGGATCTGGACATGCTGGTGGGGTATTTGAAGCATATGGCCGGGCGCAAGGTTAAGCCCTGACACCATCAACCCTGGAGGGAGCAAGCCTGCTCGCGATGGCGGTGTATCAGTCACAGATTTGCTGACTGAAAGACCGCTATCGCGAGCAGGCTCGCTCCCACAGGGTATTGTGGTGCTGCAGATTATTGCTGTTGGACCGAGACAACCGGCATCGGCGTTGGCGACACAAACACCTTCGCATGCATCTGTTCGCACCCGCCCCCCCGGCGCATCCCGCGTACCGGGCAGGCATCCAGATAATCCAGGCCCACCGCCAGTTTCAAGTGGCGCTCCGGACGAGCCAGTTCATTGGTCACGTCAAAGCTGTACCAGGCATCATCCAGCCAGGCTTCAGCCCAGGCGTGACTGGCCAGGTGTTCGCTGTTTTCGCTGTACAGATAACCCGACACATAACGCGACGGAATGCCCAGGCTGCGCGCGCAGGCGAGAAACGCATGGGTGTGATCCTGACAGACGCCTGAACGCCCGGCGAAGGCTTGAGCCGCGCTGGTGTCGACTTCGGTTGAACCCGGCGAGTAGGTCATGTGCTGGTTAAGGCCATGCATCAAGTCGATCAGCGCAGTGCGGTCCCGACGGGTTTTGCATTCCTTTTGCGCGAACGCTCGCAAGGCTTCGTCCGGCTCGGTCAGGCGTGTGAAACGCAGGAACGGCAGGGCCGACTGGCTTTCATGCTCAGCTTCACGCAGTTCATCGATGTCGACCTGGCCACGGGCGCCGATGATGATTGCCTCGTGCGGCTCGTCCATGGTCAGCACGTGCAAAATGTTGCCAAACGGATCGAGTTGCGCGCGTACCGGGCGCGGCAGGTCGAGTTGCCAGCTGAGCACGTGCTGACGCTCGCTGTCGTGGGGTGTCAGTCGCAGGTACTGGATGCTCGCCCGCACCTGATCTTCATAGTGATAGGTGGTTTCGTGGCTAATGGAAAGTCTCATGCAGCCTCCAGGTATGAACTGTGAATGGCGTTGCCCAACTGGCGCACCAGCGGGATGAACTCGGTCAGCCAGGCGTGCAGGCCTTCTTCGAGAATTTCGTTGATGCCGGTGTAGCGCAGGCGCGCGTCTATCTCAGCGGCCAGACGTTGAGCCGGACGGCCGTTGGCCCCCGGCAGACTGGCGAGGATCTGGTCGATTTCTTCGGTACAGGCGCGCAATGAGCGCGGCACATCGGCCCGCAACAACAGCAACTCAGCCACATGCCGGGCACCGGGAGCATCGCGGTAGACCTCGGTGTACGCCTCGAACGACGACAGCGCACGGAGCAATGCGCTCCACTGGTAATAGGCGTGCGCCGTACTGTCACTGACGGCTTCGGCTTGATCACCGGCCATTTCGTAGCGCGCATCGAGAAGGCGCAGTGTGTTGTCAGCCCTTTCGATAAATGTTCCCAGACGAATGAAGCGGAACGCATCGTTACGCATGATGGTGCCGTAGGACGCGCCCCGAAACAGGTGGGAACGTTCCTTGATCCATTCGCAAAAACGACTCATGCCGTAGCGGCTCAACCCCTGTTCGGCAATCCCGCGAATCTCCAGCCAGGTGGCGTTGATGTTTTCCCACATATCGGCGGTGATTCGCCCACGCACCGCATGGGCGCTGGCCCGAGCGGCACCGAGGCAGCTGTAGATGCTCGCCGGGTTGGCCGCATCCAGGGCGAAGAAATGCAGCAGCCGTTCGGCATGCAACGCGCCGTGGCGCTCCAGATAATCGTCCAGGGTACCGGTGATCAGCAGCGGCATGGCGAGTTCGTGCAGCCCGTCACCGCGACCATCCTGTGGCATCAGCGACAGCGAATAACTGATGTCGAGCATCCGTGCGAGGTTTTCCGCCCGCTCCAGGTAACGTGACATCCAATACAAATCCGAGGCAGTTCTACTTAACATGGCAGGCTTCCTTCAATCCTCGACCACCCAGGTGTCCTTCGTTCCGCCGCCCTGTGAGGAATTCACCACCAGAGAGCCTTCACGCAGGGCGACACGGGTCAAACCGCCGGGTACAACCCGGGTTTCGCGGCCAGACAATACAAACGGACGCAGGTCGATGTGGCGTGGAGCAATGCCGTTTTCGACAAAGGTCGGACAGGTCGACAGGGACAACGTCGGTTGCGCGATGTACGCATGGGGCTTGGCTTTGATCCGCGCACGGAACGACTCGATTTCCGCCGCCGTCGCCGCCGGCCCCACCAGCATTCCGTAACCACCGGAGCCCTGGGTTTCCTTGACCACCAGATCGGGAAGATTGGCCAGTACGTGGGACAGTTCAGAAGGGTTTCGGCACTGGAAGGTCGGCACGTTTTTCAGGATCGGCTCTTCATCGAGGTAGAAACGGATCATGTCAGTGACAAACGGATACACCGACTTGTCATCCGCGACTCCAGTGCCGATGGCATTCGCCAGCACCACGTTGCCTGACCGGTATGACGACAGCAGCCCCGGAACGCCCAGCATCGAATCCGGGTTGAACGCCAGTGGATCGAGGAACGCGTCGTCGAGGCGACGGTAAATCACGTCGACGGCTTTCGGCCCGTCGGTGGTGCGCATGAACACCTTGTCGTCCCGCACGAACAGGTCTGCGCCTTCCACCAGTTCAACCCCCATCTCCCGCGCCAAAAAGGCATGCTCGAAAAACGCGCTGTTGAAGCGACCCGGGGTCAGCACCACCACGCTCGGATTGTCGATCGGGCTGGAGCTTTTCAGGGTATCCAGGAGCAAGTTCGGATAGTGATCGATGGGCGCAATGCGTTGCGCCGCGAACAGTTCGGGGAACAACCGCATCATCATCTTGCGGTCTTCAAGCATGTAGCTCACGCCACTGGGTGTACGCAGGTTGTCTTCAAGCACGTAATACGTGCCGTCGCCGTCGCGCACCAGATCGATGCCAGAAATGTGCGAATAAATATCCCGATGCAGATCCAGCCCTTGCATCGCCAATTGGTATTGCTCGTTGGCCAGCACTTGCTCGGCTGGAATGATGCCCGCCTTGATGATGCGCTGCTCGTGATAGAGGTCGGCAAGGAACATGTTCAATGCCTTGACCCGCTGAATGCAGCCGCGCTCGACGACCCGCCATTCACTGGCAGGGATGCTGCGGGGAATGGTGTCAAAGGGAATCAGGCGCTCTGTCCCTTGCTCATCACCGTAGAGCGTGAATGTTATCCCGGCGCGATGAAATAACAGATCGGCCTCGCGTCGCCGTTGTGCCAAAAGCTCGTCAGGCGTTTCGGCCAGCCAACGGGCAAACTCCCGATAATGCGGGCGGACCAGGCCGCCGGCATCGTACATTTCATCAAAATAGGTGCGGATCATGCCGTACTCCTTGTCACCCGGACATCTAGGCTTCGCAAGGCCCGTGCCATCGGCATAAACGCTTAGATATCAATCAGTTGTAAATACACATCGTCAATACCGCACCAACCCTGTGCAGCAAACGCCCCAACTTGATTGCCCCCGCTTCATTGCAAGGCGACGTTGTCGCCTATCACCAGCATAGTCAGAGTTGATTTCACTGCCCGGTCGCCGGTGCGGATAATCCGTGCATTCGCTGGAAAAACAGCCCGAACCTCCCTTTCGCCGCCTGCTCAGGCGGTTTTTTTTGCGCCGGGTTCTTGTTTCAGGGTTTTGCCGGAGGGGTTTTACCGCCCCATGAACTAAAACGGCCAACCCGAAGGTCAGCCGTTAGCGCGTGTCACTGTTCATAAGATTATGCGAGTAGCCCTCGTACCTCCTGTTTGACGCCCCATCCTTCGATGATGCCGCCCAGCGGCTCGACCACGGCCTCAAAACATTGCTCGAAATCGCCGATATCATCGTAAGTGGCGTACATGACTTTGCTCAGTTCAAGCGCCCATGCGCCATCGTCGCGCACACTGATTTGCGCATTCAGGGACTCACCACGGTAAAAATGTCCTGCTGCCCTGCGGGCCCGCTCCTCGTCGGGGAAAATGGCGTAGAACTCGATGGGATGGAATCTTGAAAAGTCGAAACCGCCTTCTTTCATGCGGCGCAGCACCGAGCTGCTGATGTCTTCTTGATAGGCTGTGCTCATGAAACGTCCCCCTCAAAGTGATGGATAGACTTTCCGTATTCCCGGCACGCGCAACCGAGTGGTGCGAGCGATGCGGCAATCTCGTTGCCGTTGGGAAGCAAGCATGTAGCTGACAAGACCAGACCTTAGCGATCCGTTCGCTGATCTCGATTGCAGAGTAGCCTCAAGAGAGAGCCGCTGCCAAGGCCTGGATGAGAATGTGACAGGAGGTGTTCAGATTGGCGTGATACCGAGGATTTGTATGCTGTTCTGGGCTTTAAGGCTTTTGACGCTCGCATCAGCGGTTCGCCCTTCCAGATCATTCAGATCCAGTTCGGCGGCGACAGGAAGAAGCCGGGCCTTGATGAGTTTGGCTGCTTGCTCGTTGTCCGGGCACTCGTCGCACTCAAAGACTTCATCGATTGTTTCACCGTGATCATCCACGAAAGTGATCTTCCACTTTTGCATCAGTGCCTCCTCGATAAAACCCGTTGATGGGCTTACAAGCATCTGGACTTTTTCGCGGACTGATCGTTCAACGGCATACTGCGTGCGAGTATGAAAAACACGGTCCTTGTGGGAGCGAGCCGGCCAGCTCCCACAGGGAGTTTCGAGTCAGATCCGCGCGTTCCCCCGTGGCCCGGCAATGGCCCAGATGATCAGCCCCAGCACCGGCAAGCACGCGATCAACAGCACCCAGAGGATTTTCATCCCGGTAGTGGCGCTACTTTTAACCACGTTGATGATGGCCCAGATATCCAGAACGAAAATGATCAAGGCAATCAGGCTGTTGAACGTAGAACCCATGGTGACGCTCCCTAAGAGTAATTTGCACTCTTAGGATAGCCGCCTAATGCGAGGGTTCCGATTTTTATAGGATTAACGTCAGATATGGATCGCCACTTTCAAGGCTTCCAGAGATGGCGCAGCGGCGATGCCGACCTCGGCGCACAATTCGAGCACCCGCGGCACGTCGTTGCCGTAGACCAGCACCACTTGCAGTTCGTCGTCGAGCAACTGGCTGAAGTTCATCAGCGTGTAGCCGCCGTTTTCCTTGTTCATGCTGCCCATTTGCACCTGAATGCGATTGAGCGCAGTCAGGGCTTCGGTTTTGGCCAGCTGCTTGGGCTTGATATTGAAATCAACACCCGGGCCGAACGAGGCGACGATCTGGGCGAACAGGTCCATGTAAGTGTCGGCCTGGAACAGCACCGTCTCCGGCAGACTGCCGACAACCACCCATTCGCCCAAGGAGATCGGGAACGTGTCGTCGTAATTGATATCCGGGTTGGCCGTCAGAAAAGTCTCAGGATCGGCGTAGGCCTGAGCCGCTTCGTCAGCGACTTTCAGGATTTCGTCATCGCTCATGCACCCGGAGCTGATTTTGCTGATGAGTTCGACGAGTGCGGCTTTCATGAGGTGGATCCTGTAGCGAATGATTTTTGAGGGCGCGAAGGATAGCGCATTCGGGGGAAGTTACCGAGCAGGGTGAGACCTGTGGTGAGGGAGCTTTTCCCCCTCACCACAAAGGATCAGCCGAGCAGTTTTTCCAGCTGCGCGGTGGTGTCGACGGCGCCCATGGTTTTCGCGGCATCGAGTGCGGACACGCCATTGGCGTCCTTGGCTTTCGGATCGGCACCTTTGCTGATCAGGTAGTCGACGATTTCGACGCGGTTGAACATCGCTGCCATCATCAGCGCGGTACGGCCATCGAACGATGAACCTTCCACTTGCGCCCCGCCATCTACCAGTGCCTTGACCACCGCCAGGTCACCCTTGAACGCGGCACCGGCAATCGGGCTTTGGCCGTTGTCGTTGCGAATTTCCGGGTCGGCTTTGTGTTCGAGCAGCACTTTTACGGTTTCCACATGGCCATGATAGGCGGCCAGCATCAGCAAGGTGTCACCTTTGTGGTTGCGCAGATTAGGCGGCAGGCCTTTGGTCAGCAGGGCAGCCATCATGGCCGCATCGCCCTCGCGCGCTTTGTTGAAGACCTGTTCGGCAAATTCAGCGGCTTCTTCAGGGGTCATCTGGCGGCTTTGGTCTGACATCGGGGGCTCCACGTTGGGTTATTCGCAAAGCCGACAGTTTCCCGAGCAGCCCGCCGGCTGTCACTTGTTTTTTCTCAAGGGCCGTCATAGCCACATTCAATAGCGGTACTTGCCGCCGTGAATATCCGCCAGCACTTGCTCGGTCACTTGCACGTATGTCTGAGTGCCGGGTAGCCAGGCGTAGATCGGGTCATCGCTGGTTTTTCCGGGGTCGAATGCTTCCTCCTTGAGCCGGGTCTTCTGGTATTTGAACGTCCCGGTGGTTTCCATTTTGACTTTTACCCGCAGGAACAGCGGCACCGCATAGGCCGGCATTTGCTGGCGAGCGAAATTCAGCAGCTCGCTGAAATCCAGAGTAGCGAGGGATTCTGCCGGGGTAATCGCAGCCATGCCGGCGCGCCCGTTGGTGTTTCGGACCTCCACACCATACGCCACGGCTTCCGCGATCTGCGGATATTGCAGCAGGATGTTTTCGACTTCCGTTGTCGAGACGTTTTCGCCTTTCCAGCGATAGGTGTCACCCAAACGGTCGACGAATTGCGCATGACCGAATCCAATGTTGCGCAGCAGGTCACCGGTATTGAAGTAACGGTCACCCTTCTTGAACACGTCATGCAGCACGACTTTTGCGGTCTTTTGCGGATCGGTGTAGCCGTCTAGCGGCGCCTTGTCGTCGATTCTCGCCAACAACAGCCCCTGCGCACCTTTCTCCACTTTATTCATGAAACCCTTGGCATTGCGAATCGGCTGACCACTGTCATGGTCGTAGGGCACCAATTCCCAGGCCATCAGCGAAAAACCGATGGTGTGGTCGAAATTCAGAATGTTGCTGAACCCGATGTTGCCGTCGCTGGCCGCATACAGCTCGCAAATGTGCCTGACACCAAAACGGGTCTTGAAGGCGTTCCATGCTCCGGGACGCAAACCGTTGCCGATCATCTTGGTCACGCCGTGCTGGCTGTCCTCGGTACTGGGAGGTTGATCTACCAGATAGCGGCACAGCTCGCCCACGTAGCCGATAGTGGTCGCGTGGTATTTGCGTACGTCACTCCAGAACTGGCTGGCGCTGAACTTGCGGCGGATGGCAAACCCCGAGGCGCCGCTGATGGCCGAGCCCCAGCACACGCAGAGTCCGGTTCCATGATAGAGCGGCAAGGTGCAATAGACGATGTCGTGCGGCTGCATGTCCAGGGCGATCAGGCCAAAACTGGTGGCGCTGCGCATCCAGCGCCCGTGCTTGAAGACGCCGGCCTTGGGCAGTCCGGTGGTGCCCGAGGTGTAGATATAGAAACAAGGATCGTCGAAAAAAACCTGCTGGCTGCTGGCAGGGTTGTCGTCGACCGCATCGGCACTGGCCGCCATCAGGTTGACGAAACCGTCGGGGGCAATGCCCGGATGATTGCAGGCCGCTTGATCGGCGACGAACCAGGTTCGCGCCGAAGCGATGGACACCCGTTCGCGGACCTGCGAAAACGCCGGGACCAACTCGCCTCCGACAACAATCGCCACCGGTGCCACCAGGTTCAGGCTGTGCACAAGGGTATCGCGGGTCTGCGAGGTATTGAGCAACGCGCTGATCGCGCCGACCTTGGCTACCGCCAGAATCGTCACCAGCAGTTCCGGGCGGTTCTCGATGAAGACCGCGACCACGTCACCCTTGCCGATGCCTTGGGCCATCAGATGATGAGCGATGCGGTTGGCCCATTGATTGACCTGCACATAAGTTAGTGCCACGTCGCCCTGCAGTAACGCGGGGCCATCAGGATTGCGCAACGTCGCCTGTTCGAAACACCAGCCCAGGCCACACGGTTGGGTCGGATCCTTGACGTTGGCGACTTTCAGGCCCTTCACCACGCGAGGGATGACCTTGGCGATCGTCGGCAGTTTGCGGAGCATCATGCCCCAGGTAATCGTGTCGTTCGGCGTGCGTTTCATGGGTGTTCCCGCTGATTTTTTTATTGTCGGGCGGTGTTCATTGACCTCGAAAATACGTCAGCGGTTCTTGAACTGTACACGCGGTTTTTGCAATGTTTTGTATCCGCAACCCGGACAAACGAACGATGAACCTCGACCTGGCGTTTGGTTCCATCGAAACAGCGACGATCTTTCAAAATGCAGGATGCACGATGGCCATTCATGCAGATTGCACGAAAGCCAAAATACGCAAAAACATAACTGATTGATTTATAAGGATTTTAAAAACATAAAATACTGGCACAATCGCTGCAACTACCTCTCCATGCTTGCCAATCACTGTGCACGGAGCTGATAGACATGAACCTGATCCAAGAAAAATTTTCCTCCCTGTTCTCCAACTTCGATGTGACCACTCAACCGCGTCCTGACGGCGGCATTCTGCTGACTCTGCGCAGCACCGAAGGCCGGGTGTTCAAGCGTTCGATTTCCTATCAGCAATTACATGCTGGCGATCAGTTGTCGTGGGTAATCAGCGCGATTCGCCGTGACCTGGCCGAACAGGCCAGTGAACTGCCGCAGATCTCGATGCTGCAAAGCCAGCAACGGTTTGCGTTGCCGACTTATCACACGGCGTAGATCGTCCCGTGTTTAAACAAACAGGCCGTGAGAGCTTTCGCTTCACGGCCTGAATTGTTTCCAGCATCGCCCAAACTATCCAGGTTTAGTCCTCAAGACGCGGGAAGCGGCCGGCGATGTCGTCGCCGGTGAGGTTGGCCACCCTGCCGTCAGGA
Source organism: Pseudomonas sp. BE134 (assembly GCF_031456105.1). Taxonomy (NCBI): domain Bacteria; kingdom Pseudomonadati; phylum Pseudomonadota; class Gammaproteobacteria; order Pseudomonadales; family Pseudomonadaceae; genus Pseudomonas; species Pseudomonas sp. BE134. The sequence goes on from NZ_JAVDUA010000024.1 coordinate 62,138, forward strand.
TTCTTGAACAGACGGATCGCCACAAAATGTGGATGTTCGCCCATGTCGAACCAGTGTGGCGTACCGGCCGGCACCGAGATCAGGTCGTTCTTTCCGCAGAGCACCGCGTAGACGTAATCGCCGATGTGCAGGGAAAACAAGCCACGGCCAGCAACGAAAAATCTGACGAGGTCTTCGCCAAGACGATGTTCGTCGAGGTACTCGGCGCGCAGTTGGGCTTTTTGCGGATGATCACTGGTCAGGCTGATAACGTCGACGGTGATGTAACCGCGTTCGGTCATCAGCTTGTCGATTTGTTCCTGATACGCGGCAATCACTTCTTCCTGACTGGCGCCGGGCTGGATTTTCGCTGCCGCTTGCCAGCGGTCGAAGCGCACGCCTTGCTCGGCCAGGGTCGAGGCGATGTCTTCGAAATGGGTCAGCACCTTGTTCGGCAGGTCAGGGCTTGAGACGTGGTAAACGGACAGGCTGCTCATCAGGGCAACTCCTTAACGGTTCATGCTTTACGGTTAAAGAGCGCACGCGTCTTCAACTCGCACTCAAAAAATTCTTAGGCCTCGATCTGCCGAAACAGCTCATGGCCTGTCCTCTTTCAGTCGTGTGGCAATGATAACGGCTGCTGCCAGGGCTGCGAGGCTTGCAATACTAAAGGTCAATGGGGCGCCGAGGGCATTCCAGCTATAACCGGCATACAAAGCGCCCAGCGCGCCGCCGGTACCTGCCAATGTGGCGTATAGCGCCTGGCCTTGCCCTTGCTGACGCGCTCCGAAACTACGTTGCACGAACTGGATGGCCGCCGCGTGAAAGCTACCGAACGTAGCCGCGTGCAGCACCTGGGCGAATAGCAATACCCAAAGAAATTCGGCAAACGAGCCGAGCAGCACCCAGCGCAGGGCGGCCAGCAGGAAACTCGCCAGCAGCACCCGGCGCACCGAGAACCGTGCGAGGATTCGGGTCATGGCCAGAAACATCAACACTTCAGCGACCACGCCGACCGCCCAGAGCAGACCGATCACCCCTCGGCTGTAACCGAGCCGTTCCAGGTGCAAAGTCAAAAACGTGTAATAAGGCCCGTGGCTCATCTGCATCAACGCCACGCAGCCATAAAACGCCAGGACGCCGGGGCTGCGCAATTGCCTGAGAAAACCGTCCCCCGACTCTCGAATACCCTGAGCCGGTTGTGCATTGGGCACCCACAGGCTGCTGAGGACGATACCGGCCATGATCAACACCAACGCCATCGGGTAGATGTCGAGGCTCAGCCATTCGAATATTCGGCCAAGCAACACCACGGTGATGATGAAACCGATGGAGCCCCAGAGTCGAATTTGGCTGTAGCGCGAGGTCTGCCCTTTCAGGTGCGCCAGGGTGATGACTTCGAACTGGGGCAATACCGCGTGCCAGAAGAACGCGTGCAGCGCCATGACCATCGCCAGCCAGGCGTAGGTCTTGCTGACGAAAATCAGCGAGAACGTCAGTAACGTACAGAATGCACCGAAGCGCACGATGGCCAGGCGCCGGCCAGTGTAGTCACCCAACCAGCCCCAGATGTTCGGCGCGACGCAGCGCATCAGCATCGGGATCGCCACCAGTTCGCCGATCCGCGCGCTGGAAAACCCCAGGTAATCGAAGTACAGCGCCAGAAACGGCGCCGTCGAACCGAGCAAGGCGAAATAGAACAGATAGAAACTGGAAAGCCGCCAGTACGGGAGCGCCGCCACCGTCGTCAGACTGCAGCGGCGTTGAGATCAGCCATTAAAGCTGACCCAGCACCGGCGTGCTCACACGCACATCGGCGTTCTGCCCACGGTGGCGCAGCAGGTGATCCATCAACACAATGGCCATCATCGCCTCAGCAATCGGCGTGGCACGAATACCGACGCACGGATCGTGACGGCCCTTGGTGATGACTTCCACCGGGTTGCCATGAATGTCGATGGAGCGCCCCGGCGTGGTGATGCTCGACGTCGGCTTCAGCGCCAGGTGCGCAACGATCGGCTGTCCGGACGAGATGCCGCCGAGAATGCCGCCAGCGTTGTTGCTGAGGAAACCTTCGGGGGTCATTTCATCGCGGTGTTCGGTGCCGCGCTGGGCGACGCTGGCGAAGCCGGCGCCGATTTCCACGCCTTTCACTGCGTTGATGCTCATCAGCGCATGGGCCAGTTCGGCATCGAGGCGGTCGAAAATCGGCTCGCCCAAGCCTGGCATCACACCTTCGGCAACAACCGTAATCTTGGCTCCGACCGAATCCTGATCGCGACGCAGCTGATCCATATAGGCTTCGAGCTGCGGGACTTTGTCGGGGTCAGGGCTGAAGAACGCGTTTTCTTCCACCGAATCCCAGGTCTTGAACGGGATTTCAATCGGGCCAAGTTGGCTCATGTAACCGCGAATGATGATGCCTTGCGTCGCCAGGTACTTTTTCGCAATTGCCCCGGCGGCCACGCGCATGGCGGTTTCCCGGGCCGAGCTGCGACCGCCGCCACGGTAATCGCGCTCACCGTATTTATGATGGTAGGTGTAGTCGGCGTGGGCTGGACGGAACAGATCCTTGATCGCCGAGTAGTCCTTGGACTTCTGGTCGGTGTTGCGGATCAGCAGGCCAATGGAGCAGCCGGTAGTGCGACCTTCGAATATGCCGGAAAGGATTTCGACTTCGTCGGCTTCCTGGCGTTGTGTGGTGTGGCGGCTGGTGCCGGGCTTGCGGCGGTCCAGATCACGCTGCAGATCCTCCAGAGAAATCTCCAGCCCCGGCGGGCAGCCGTCGACAATGGCGACCAACGCCGGGCCATGGCTTTCGCCCGCGGTGGTGACAGTGAACAGCTTGCCGTAGGTATTGCCGGACATGCAGGACGCTCCGTGAAATAGAACCTGAATACGTAATGCGCGCCAGTATACGCAGGCTACCCGAGTAGTTCATCCTCGAACCTTATGGGTACCGGCGAGTCCAAACGGCACCTTTGTGAATGATGGCGTGATGATGCTGCGAGTTTTAGCCTTGAGCCTGACCCTGTTTACCGGCTTTGTGCAGGCCACCGTCCTGCAACGACCTATCACCCTGGATACCGGCAGCGGTGAGCTTTTCGGCTCGTTGTTACTGCCCAAGTCCGACACGCCTGTGCCGGTTGTCCTGATCATTTCCGGCTCAGGTCCTACGGATCGTGACGGAAACAACACCGATGGCGGACGCAACGACAGCCTGAAACGGCTGGCCTGGGTGCTGGCCAAACACAACATCGCCAGCGTGCGTTATGACAAACGCGGGGTGGCAGCGAGCCTTGCCGCCACCCCGAATGAACGCAATTTGTCCGTTGAAGCCTATGTAGCCGACGCCGAAGCCTGGGCCAGGAAGCTCAAAAATGATCCGCGTTTTAGCCAGTTGATTTTGCTCGGCCACAGCGAAGGAGCCCTGATTGCCACCCTGGCGGCACCGAGCGTCGATGCCGCGGGGATCATTTCCCTGTCCGGCAGCGCGCGACCGGTCGATCAAGTGTTGCGTCAGCAGTTGAGCAATAACCTGCCACCTGCGCTGATGCAGCGCAGTAATGAACTGCTCGACAGCCTCAAGGCCGGCCACACCGACGACAACGTGCCACCGCCATTGCAGGGGATATTCCGCCCGAGTGTGCAGCCGTACCTGATTTCGCTGTTCCGCCAGGATCCGGCAGCAGCGTTTGCCCGGTTGAAAATGCCGGCGCTGATCATTCAGGGCAGCAACGACATCCAGGTCGGGGTCGGTGACGCCAGGCTGCTCAAAGCTGCTAAACCGGACGCCGAACTGGCGCTGATCGAAGGCATGAACCACGTCCTGCGCATCGTACCCAACGATGTAAAACGGCAATTGGCCTCTTATAAAGATCCACAATTGCCGCTGGCGGCCGAACTTGGCACACGAATCCTCGGGTTTATTGACGGACTTCACAGCCGTTAAGCGCTATTGGCCCTCCAGTCCTGTCAAAAACGGCCGATAAACCTTTGTCGCCAGCGCACTGGCTGGCGGCAGGGCTTGGACAGGATCTCGCCGTTATGACTGAAACCCAGATTTCACCCGACACCACCGCGGAACAAGACGCACCGCCAGCGGTTGAGCTGCCGTGGGCGGACGTCCACGTCGAGCACCACAAGATGCTTCGTCTGGCGCCGCTGAAAACCGACCGCAACACCGGCGGGCGGCCACTGCGCTTTGTCGAATTCGGCTATGCCGAACGCAACGGCAAGGAACAGAGCCTGATGCGCATGAGCATCACCCTGCCCGGCCAGCGTGTGCGCAAAGAACAGAATCATCTGGATGTGTGGGTCGACCACACCACCAGGAGCGTGCATTTCGGACCCGACAGCGGCCTGCAGATTGAACCGATGAACCGTGGCATCGGCCGCTTCATGGCCGCTCAAGGGATCACTTGGGCGAAGAAGCGCTGGTCCGGTTACACCGTCGATGGCATGGACCTGAACAACAAAGACGCACTGAACGAAGACACCCGCCTACGCCGCGATCAATTTCTCAAGGCCCATGGTTTTGAGGTGGTGTATGCCGATGCCCAGCACTTGAAGGGCCGCGTCAAAGACGTCCAGGTCGGCGACTTGTCGGGCGAGTGGAATACTGAAAAGCTGCAACTGGTGGAAATTCTCGAAGCCGCGCAGATGCTTCAGCAGGCCGAACAGAACCTGGCCGAGCAGGAAGTGAAGCTGAAGACGCACGAAGAAAAAGTCAGCAAGTACAGGCGTGAAGACGCCGGGCTGCGCTTTACCATTACCTGCCTGGTGGCGTTTGCGGTGTTTCAGGCGGGGTTGTTGATCTGGATTGCTACGCATCGGTAAAAGGTTGATACCGAGGCGCGGCCATCTCGAGCAGGCTCGCTCCCACAGGTTCTATGTCGTGCTCAAATTATGTGGCACACACAAAACCTGTGGGAGCGGGCTTGGTCCGGGCGGCGATCCGACGATGGCATCCTCAGGTCAGACGCGGGACGCGAACAGCGCCTGATGATCGCGGCACTGCTCAGCCGACAACATGAACACCCCATGCCCGCCGCGCTCGAAATCGAGCCAGGCGAAATCGACTTCCGGGTACAGCGCCTCGACGTGAACCTGGCTGTTGCCCACTTCGACAATCAGCAAACCCTTCTCGGTCAGATGATCCGCGGCTTCAGCGAGCATGCGACGCACCAGGTTCAAGCCATCATCGCCACAGGCCAGTCCCAGCTCCGGCTCGTGCTGATACTCATCCGGCATATCGGCGAAATCTTCCGCATCGACGTAGGGCGGGTTCGACACGATCAGGTCGAAACGTTGACCCGGCAAGCCATCAAACCCATCACCCTGAACGGTGTACACCCGCTCATCGACACCGTGACGCTCTATGTTCTGATTGGCCACTTCCAGCGCTTCGAACGACAGATCGGCCAGCACCACTTCGGCGTTCTGGAACTCGTAGGCGCAGGCGATGCCGATGCAGCCGGAACCGGTGCAAAGGTCGAGAATGCGCGCAGGCTCGGTGCCCAGCCATGGCGTAAAGCGGTTTTCAATCAACTCGCCAATGGGTGAGCGCGGGATCAGCACGCGCTCGTCGACGATGAACGACATGCCGCAAAACCACGCTTCGCCCAGCAAGTAGGCGGTAGGAATACGTTCTTCGATGCGGCGCTTGAGCAGGCGTTGCAGATTGACCAACTCGTCTTCTTCCAGAGCACAGTCGAGGTAGCTGTCAGCGATTTCCCACGGCAAGTGCAAGGCTCCCAACACCAGTTGACGGGCTTCATCCCAGGCGTTGTCGGTCCCATGGCCGAAAAACAGATCCTCCCCATGGAAGCGGCTGACGGCCCAACGGATATGGTCACGCAGGGTACGAAGTCGGGAAGTGATCACGGCGGCAAGCTCCAGAAAAAACGACTGGCGATTCTAACAGCCAAAACGCGCCACGACGACGCAGGAAAAACACCCGATCAAATGTAGGACCTATCCCTTTTTACCGCTCGCTATTGAACAAAACGAGCAAACTGACAAGGCTGCAAGCCAGTAAAGACGACGTCTACAATAGTAGCGATTCACAGAACCGCTCAGCCAGAGGACAATGGCGCAAAAGCCCCACTCCAAGGAGCCCCAGAATGTCCGTTCCAAAAACGATGTTTCAACTCAGCGGCCGCGGTTACGCAGCAGCCAATCTGAGCCATGCGACCCTTGTCATCATCGATGCACAGAAAGAGTACCTCAGCGGTCCGCTGGCCCTGAGCGGCATGGACGCTGCCGTCGCGAACATCAAGCAATTGCTGGCGGCTGCCCGCGCGGCCGGCCGCACGATCGTGCATGTGCGTCACCTCGGCACAGTCGGCGGGCTGTTCGACCCACAAGGCGAGCGCGGTGAGTTCATCCCCGGCCTTGAGCCACTGGCCGACGAAACCATCATCGGCAAATTGCTACCGAGTGCGTTCCATGGCACCGAACTGGCGCAGCGCCTGGAAGACCTCGGTGCCCTTGACCTGATTGTCTGCGGCTTCATGAGTCACTCCAGCGTCAGCACCACGGTGCGCGCCGCGAAGAACCTGGGTTTCCGTTGCACGCTGGTGGAAGACGCCTGCGCCACGCGCGATCTGCCCTACAAGGGCGGCGTGTTGAGTGCCGAGCACGTTCAGCAGACCGAAATGGCGATCATGGCGGACAACTTCGCCACGCTCGCGCTCACTCACGATCTGATTTGATCGACCCTTGATGAGCGGCCTAGACTGCCGCTCATCCGCAAAAGTCTCGCATTTGCCGCAATTGTCTTAGCCTCAGGAACAACCCGGTCAACTCCCGGTCGAAGGGCCGATACCCATTGAGGAAGGTCGGAATGAAGTTATCCGATGGTTTTGACGCTCGCCGTTTGCGGTCCAAAGGCCAACGCAACTGGCGTTTTCGAATTGGCGCCGCGTTTTCCGCGTTGCTGGCAACTTGCGGTGTGTTGCTCGCCATGGCCGCTGCCGCGAGTCTGTTTGGCCACGTACCCGCGCTGGGCGAATTGAACACCAGCCGGATCGGTGCCGCGGTGATTCTGGCGGTTGGCCTGTTCATGCTGTACCTCGGCGTGTGGCTATGGCGTCGCTGCCGGCGCCGTTCGCGCCAGGCGCGCGGGCTGAACATGTCTCCGCACCTGATGAAAAAACACGACTGAACAGAAGGCCTGGTACTGGCCGGGCCTCAATTGTTATGGATCGCGCCTCGACTTGGGTAAACTGGCCGCCCTTCGCGGAGGCTGACATGCAAGACGACGATTTTTCCCTGTTCAAAAGTGCGATCCAAGGCGTCAAGCCGATCAAGCACGATCGCGCCGAAACCGGCAGACCCAAGGCCGACCGCGCGCACATCGCCAAGCTGCGTCAAGCCGCAACCATTCGCACCGATGCCACCACCGTTGACGGGTTGTCCGATCAGTTCGTCATCGATGTCGGCCCGGAAGACGAATTGATGTGGGCCCGTGACGGTGTCCAGGAAAGCCAGATGCGTAAGCTCAAGATCGGTCAGATTCCGTTCGAGGGCAGCCTCGACTTGCACGGCATGAGCGTGGAAAAAGCGCGAGAAACGCTCTGGGCCTTTCTGGCCGAAGCGACAAAATTCGAAATTCGCTGCGTGCGCGTCACTCACGGCAAAGCCGTGCGTCTGGACGGCAAGCGGCCTATGATCAAAAGTCACGTCAACACTTGGCTGCGCCAGCATTCACAGGTACTCGGCTTCACCTCGTGCCAGGCCCGACATGGCGGTGCCGGAGCCGTTTATGTGATGCTCAAACGCACCATGATGGAAGGCCGCGACGAGTAAAGCTGACGCGTCACGCTTGCAGCGCCGTGTTTGCCACCGTACCCTTGCCCTTTGCGAAAATCCCCACAGGTAGTTTCATGTCCCTGGAACAGAATTACACCGCGATTCTCGGCCAACTGGGCGAGGACGTCTCCCGCGAGGGCCTGCTCGACACGCCAAAACGTGCCGCCAAAGCCATGCAGTACCTCTGCCGCGGTTATGAACAGACGCTGGAAGAGGTCACCAATGGTGCCTTGTTCAGCTCCGACAACAGCGAAATGGTGCTGGTCAAGGACATCGAGTTGTACTCGTTGTGCGAACACCACCTGCTGCCGTTCATCGGCAAGGCGCATGTTGCCTACATCCCGAGCGGCAAAGTGCTGGGTCTGTCGAAAGTGGCGCGAATCGTCGACATGTACGCCCGCCGCCTGCAGATCCAGGAAAACCTCAGCCGCCAGATCGCGGATGCGGTCCAGCAGGTCACCGGCGCCCTGGGTGTTGCGGTAGTGATCGAGGCCAAGCACATGTGCATGATGATGCGCGGTGTGGAGAAACAGAATTCGTCGATGATCACCTCGGTGATGCTCGGTGAGTTCCGCGAAAACGCGGCCACCCGCAGCGAGTTTCTCAGCCTGATCAAGTAAATGGCAGTACGAAGAAAACCGGCATTCATCGCCGGTTTTTTTTCGCCTGCGAAAAATCAGGTAAGCTGCGCGCCCTTCTCAATTCGCACCGTGAGGCTTTCAACGTGTTCGTAAAAGCGCTTCGTGTCGGCCTTGGCCAACTCATCATCTTCATCGACTTCCTGACTCGTCCGGGCAAGAAGCAGCGCCCCGCCGAGGCTCAGGCCAAGGTCAACTCCGCTGCCAAGGACCTGTCGTTGTATCAATTCCACGCCTGCCCGTTCTGCGTGAAGACCCGCCGCAGCCTGCGTCGCCTGAATGTACCGGTGGCCCTGCGCGATGCGAAGAACAACGAACAGGATCGCCAGACCCTGCTGGAGCAAGGTGGCAAGATCAAGGTGCCGTGCCTGCGCATCGAAGAGAACGGCCAGACAACCTGGATGTATGAGTCCAAGGTGATCATTGATTATCTGGATAAGCGTTTCGCGGCGGCCTGATGGTTTTGCGGGCTTGCCCGCGATGGCGCCGGTCGAGGCACCACAAACTCCAGTCAAAAATAAACCGGCCCAATGGCCGGTTTATTAGTCTCTGCCCCTCCTTTCAAGGGTGGCCCGGTGGGAGTGAGCCTGCTCGTGATGGCGTCCTTCCTCGCGATATATCCCTATCGACAAATATTCACCCCACAAAATCGAAAACATTATTTGCTTTTTTTGTATACAAAAGCATAATCCACTTCGCGCGAGTTCTTGACCGTACGGTCAATAAATTCGCAAGTGCCTTGCCTCAAAGGGCCGCTGCCACCCTCATGGGTCCGGTCCGGGAAATAACAATAAAACTCTTGAGGAGTACTCGCTGTGGAAAGCCGCAAATCCGAAGCATCGACGCTGGATCTCTCGCCGCCATTACGCAATGGCTTGCTTGAGCGCATCTTCAAACTCAGCTTGCATGGCACCACGGTGAAGACCGAGCTGATTGCCGGTCTGACAACCTTCATCACGATGGCTTACATCATCTTCGTTAACCCCAACATCATGGCCGACGCCGGGATCGATCACGGCGCCGCCTTTGTCGCGACGTGCATCGCGGCCGCGCTGGGCTGCCTGTTGATGGGTCTCTACGCCAACTGGCCGGTCGGCCTGGCGCCGGGCATGGGCTTGAACGCTTTCTTCACCTACACCGTGGTTGGCACCATGGGCTACAACTGGGAAACCGCCCTCGGTGCGGTATTTGTGTCCGGTGTGTTGTTCATGTTCCTGACCTTTTCGCGGATCCGCGAATGGCTACTTAACAGCATTCCAGTGAGCCTGCGCTTCGCCATGGGTGCTGGCGTCGGTTTGTTCCTGGGACTGATCGGTTTGAAAACCGCGGGCATTGTCGTCGATAGCCCGGCGACCCTGATCAAGCTCGGCTCTCTGCGCGAACCCGGCCCGCTGCTCGCCGCCGTTTGCTTCCTGATGATCGCCATCCTCAGCTACCACAAAGTATTCGGCGCAATCCTCATCAGCATCATCACCGTCACCCTGGCCGGCTGGGGCCTGGGTCTGGTGCACTACGAGGGCATCATGTCGGCCCCGCCGAGTCTGGCCCCGACCTGGATGGCGATGAACGTTGCTGGCGTATTCAACGTCAGCATGATCAGCGTGGTCCTGGCCTTCCTCTTCGTGCATATGTTCGACACCGCCGGCACCCTGATGGGCGTGGCCCAGCGCGCCAACCTGGTCGGCGCGGACGGCCGGATCGAAAACCTCTCCCGCGCCATGAAAGCCGACAGTGCCTCCAGCGTCTTTGGTGCGGTGGTGGGTGTTCCACCGGTCACCAGTTACGTTGAAAGTGCCGCAGGCGTTGCCGCGGGTGGTCGGACCGGGCTTACCGCCGTGACCGTGGGCGTGCTATTTATTGCCGCGATGTTTTTCGCGCCATTGGCGGGCATGATCCCCGCGTATGCAACGGCCGGTGCGCTGATTTATGTGGCGATGCTGATGATGGGCGGTATGAAGCACATCGAATGGGACGAAGCGACCGACAGCATTCCGGCAATCGTCACCGCAATCATGATGCCGCTGACCTTCTCGGTCGCCGACGGCATCGCGCTGGGCTTCATCACCTACGTGGCGATGAAGGCCGGTACGGGTAAGTACAAGGAAATCTCCGTCAGCCTGTGGGTGCTTTGCACGATTTTCATCGCCAAGTTCATTTTCTTGTAAGGCGCCTACGTTTCAAAAACAGTGTTTCAAAACAGCCTCACCCCGCCGGGTGGGGCTTTTGCACAAATGGAGGAAAGTGATGAGTCTGGAAACCTGGCTGCTGTTCAGCGGCGCTGCGCTGGTGGTGATCCTGATCCCGGGGCCCCTGTCTTTGCTGATGATCAGCAACAGTCTGAATTACGGTTTGCGCCGATCTTACCCGGCGTTTCTCGGTGGCGTGATCGCTTCGATCTGCTTGCTCAGTGCCTCGGCGCTGGGTTTGGGCGCCTTGCTGCTGGCATCGGAGCAACTGTTCAGTGCGCTGAAAATCGTCGGTGCGTTGTACTTGTTCTATCTCGCCTGGCAGAGCTGGCAGCAATCGCGCCAGCCATCAGTCGGCGCTGAAGTGCCTCAGGCGTCGCCAGTACCGCGTTTTCGTGCGCTGTTCGGTCGTGCGTTTGTACTGGGTGCGAGCAACCCGAAAGACATTCTGTTCTTTGCAGCCTTCCTGCCGCAGTTTCTCAGCGCCCAACAGCCGTTCCTGCCACAGTTGCTAGTGATGATAGCGACATGGACGGTGTTGGATCTGCTGTGCAAATTGGCTTATGGGCTGGGTGCGCATGGCGCGGCTGGATATCTGCGCAGTGGCAAGGGACAGAGCTGGTTTAATCGGATCAGTGCGGGATTGTTCAGCGGCGCCGGGGTTGCCTCTTTATTGAGCAATCATTAACACTATCAACTCATGTCATTATTATTTAGTCGTTAATAATCCATCTGAAATCCTGCCTAACACGTTGTGTCGCCAAGGACGGCATCACAACCAACATGAAATATAACGCAATAGGCGAAGCCAATATTTACTTTCGGGCAACTGCGAAGGTCTACTAATATGGCGCTGCAATTTCGCACACCATTCCAAGACAAGGATGTCTCCTATGGCTATTCCCCCGCAACCATCCGACTCAGATAATTTCAATACCGTCGAGATTACAGATATCGGGTTAAACACAAACGAACGTTCAACTTCGACTATCGATTTTGAAAGTGATGACACACACAAAACTAAAAACCCAAAAAACTACCAAGCTCAGCTAAAAGTGGCAGATGAGCTGTTGGGCCCCATTAAAATAGGTTCGTTCATGATAACGCGACGTGCACTGGATGCACTCGGCGCGACAACAAATGGAGAACTATTGAATGGACACAATACTTTCTTTCGCCACCCTAAACGATCGTTTATCAATTCATTACAGCTAGACCCATTCCTTATTGAAGCGCGCATGCAGTCTACTCATACAGCGGATGACTATATATTACCTTCATTGTTATTCGAGATTGCAACCCAGCGCCCATTAACTGCCCTCCCCCTGTTAAAGAATGTTCCTGTCACGCTGTCCGAACAAAATCACTACCAACACAAATTGGACAAGTTGCTGAAATCGGCACAAACGCTGGATGTACGCCACGCGAACCTTCCTGACAGCACCCCTCAATGGGTAAATCGTATAAAAAGCAGCAGCATGGTGAGTATGGGAGCCGGGCTTCAGGCCTTTGGAATCTACAGCGGCCTTCGTGGATTGCAAGATGCCATTAGCCGAAAAGACGAGGGTGAGGTTGTATTTAACAGCCTCAGTATTACCGGAGAGTTTTCATCGTTAGCTGTCGAACTGGCTGTCACCAAACAAGCAAAATACATGATCGAAGCGGGTCAAAACGCCTACAAGGATTTTGCCAAAACCCGTTTTGGAGTTCGATTGGGTCGGGGGGCAGGCCTGATAGCGAGTGCATTGACTTTGCCCTTCGATATCATCTCTGCGGTTAAATCCTTTAACAGTGCAGCAGGCGCCAGCGGCAAAGAGGCCCTGGACCACTATGTCGCTGCGGGCTTGAGCGTGACCAGTGCAGCTATGACATTGATATTGGGTGCCGCCGCCTTGGCAGGCTTTTCGTTCGCGGGGCCGGTAGGTCTGGCGGCAGGGTTGCTTCTGGTCGCGGGTTCACAGATTTATGCGGCAGTACGCGTGGTGGATGACATTGACGATTATATCGAGCTCACTGCCCACGAGCGCCTCCGCACAGGCTGGTTCGCCTTCTGGGGAGTCAGTCCTGACCAAAGCATTCAAGATCGCCACGCAATCACCAAATCGTCGGTTGAACACGCGAAAATATTACAAAAAACTGCCAGAAAACTACTGAATGGAAAATTAAAGGACAGTACCGAGGTCATCGTAAACGGTAAGTTCAAGGTAGAACTTAAGCCGACACAGGTAAGGCAGTACGATTGGGAAGCACAACAATATATCTATAAGACTGAAACAAAACCCCAGGTTATCGACGGGAATGACATGATTGATGCTCGAGCCGGCGTTACAGTTGACATGCCTGGTGCGGAGTTTGGGACACCCGGAGAGAAAAAAGGGGCGTTGTGGTTTATCGGCGGTGGACAAGATACTGTCCGTGGCGTAGAAAAAAAGCCCAACCGATTCTATTACAGCGCTGGAATCAAAAACCTGACGGGGGGTGAAAAAGACGATGAGTTCATCTTCGAAGGCGCCACTGAACTGCTAAAAAATGGTTCAAAGGATGCCTTGCCGACTACATTGAAGGGCGGCGCGGGCAACGACACGTTAATACTGGACGGATATTATCCAGAGCGTAACAACCTAAGACTTGGCTATCTCATCGACTTGAATGATGGCCGACTGTCCATCATCAGCTACGACAGCGCCAACCAGAACCGCTGGAATTACCGGCACGCTCTGCTAGAGAGCATTGAGAACGTTGAAACCCTGGCGGGCGCGGAAAGTGAAGTCATTGGCACCGACGGCCCGAACGTTATCAAGTCTCGAGGCTTCGATAGCATTCAGGCGGGTAATGGCGATGACCAGATTTACTTGTTCAACAATCACGGCTCGGTTTCCGGAGGAGCCGGCAAGGATCACTACGCTATCGCCCACAAATCCGGTGGTGTTTATATTACCGAGGATGGCATCGATGAAAGTATCATTGCCCTGGATTGGAGAATGGACCTGATAAAAAGCTGGAAAATAGAAAACCAGCAACTGGTCATTACATCGGGGTTCGACCTCGATGACAACAGACAGAGAGATGTTTATATAAAAGATGTTTATAAAAAATCTGGCAACCTGCTACAACTACAAAACAACAAGCTAACGTTCATTACTAAAGACGGATCCCATCTAACCCCTGAATTGCCTGAGACACTAGAGGCTGATCACTCAACGGACATTCAGGCAGTCATCTCCCGACAAGGAGCCCCGCACAACCCAATCATACTCACCCAACCTGAATGCACGATCCCCCACGACAGAAATACGAGCTATTGTGTTTCGCAATTCAATGCGCAAACAACACTGCACGTAAAGCAGTCCAGTCACAATATTCTTACCACCCTCTACCTGGATTACACCAGTGATGAGCTGAGCCGTGTCGAAGCGTATTATTACGCGGACCTCAATAAAGAGCAGAATTTCGACCGCATTATGTTTACGGAGTGTGGGCTGACGTTTCACTTCGGCAGCAAGCGAATAATCATCAAAAATCTGGCTAAATCTTATGCCGGCGGACACGACAGAATCACGAGTCGAATTACTCGCCCCGTCAACTCTTTGAACCACCCTTTTGTATTGACAATGAAGGATGGGGTTTCCTATCGTCTCTCGCAACCCCCATTGCCCGACACTGTATTTAAAAACGAAGCTTTCGAAATAACCGGGCCCATGAAGTGGACAAGCGAGGTTCCGCTGCCTCTAAAAGCCAGGAATGGAACGCATATTTATCGTCAGCCTTTCAACAATGAAGCGCATGAACTGGGCTCAAGGGACAAATGTGTACACATACAAGCTTCCCCAGAGCAGACAGCTATCGAAAATCTGACAGGTGAAGGCTCAAAGTACCTTGTCCACCTCAGCCCCGGCCTTTCATTGCGCATTGCGACCCCCGGTGCACTGGCCGAAGCAGTTCACCGACTACCCTTCGCCTCCAGCTGGGAACTTGACGCAACACAACTAGGCGAAATTACGATCCACTTGGCCAATAACCAATTGGTCCTTGGACATACTGTGATTCACCTCCCAGATTATAGAGACCCCGCAGACCTCATAGACGAAATAAGTGTCATCACTGCGTCTGGCATTATTTACAACGTCGACCTTGTTTTTGAAACCGTTCAAATGGATTCGTTAGATGGTCGGTATTGCAATGATTACTCCGACCTCAGCATATCAATACCCGAAGACTTTAAATCATCCGAAACCAATGAGATTCCCGTTCGAAACATAGCGTTAAAAGACGGCACCGCGGGCACTCTTACTTTCAGCCTGCCGACAAGGAGCTGGACGTTGGATACCGATACATCTCGAACTATCCACTACACAGACCTGATAAAACTCAACCGGTGCCAGCACCAGCTAGAACATTGCCATGCGTTGATGGAGTTCGGCGCCAACCAATCTCCCCCCGTCAGCGCGGCGAACTTAAGAATACTGATGGACGCCTGCAAGGCCTTATAACTTATATGAATTCTCCTTGGCCTCGCAACTCGACCTCGCAGTGAAGTCTTTTGAAGCAAAAACCTCGCCCCCTATAAATATATAGTGCACATCAAACGCTGAATCACCCGAAACTAAGCGCTGTAACAATCAGACGCCACACATTTTTACGCGTGCTGTTACGCCAGTGACACTCTGGTCTTCATTCAGGTGAACTTCCTGAATCAGGCATCCACTTGATAATTTATTGGAACATATAGACATGGCTAAACCCCCCAAGAAAGTGACCAGCACTCATGCGGCCGACTCGTCGTCGACACCGCCAAGAACATCGTCAAGGGAGGACGTACTCAGAGGCGATCAACCTGTCCAGCCTGGCGTGCGCCTGCCGACGGGAGAACCAGAGCCCGACTCGCGCATCTCAACTAACCCGACAAGAGATACTCCTCATCATCATCAGCCAGTGGTCGTCACCGAGATGCCCGGCGGGGAAACAATCACACGTCTTGCCAACCTGGTTTCCTGGCCCCGGGACCAGATCGATCAACTTATTCGGATCGGCGACTCAGGGCTCTTTATGAGTAAAGCGCAAAAGATGTATGCCGATGTTGAAAACGCGGGGCTCGGCCGAGTAGAACTGAATTCGAAAGGAGACTATCAGGTTCATTTTCCGTTTGCGCCGGACTATCCAGGCCCGGTTCTGAAAAAAATCGCAGGCAAGGCACAGTGGCAATTTATAGAGCCCTGGGCTGCTCCCCAAGCCGGCGGCTCGAACACTAACATTCCCGCTACCGATGCTCCTGTCATCTTCATTAATCCGGCTGCGGTGAAGAAACTACCAGCAGCCAATGAACTTGGAATACGCTGGCACAACCTCAGAAGCTATGTCGATCTGATCAACGAGGGCACTGTGCTGGTTGGCAAGGGCGCCAATGGAGACTATCAGGCGACCATTCCGCAGGAATGGACGCCGTCCGGTCCGGCAGTGGAAAGAATCGGAGTGACACGATTCTGGAGACGCAAGTCGACAAGTTCCAGCTCTGTGGAAAAACTAAACATCTCTGAACATTCCTCCTCTTCTGAAGATTCCGGGCCAGGCCCTGCCAAGCGTTATCGAACTGACGAAAGCCGTGATAAATCTGCCAATATCTCCATCACATCAGATTTCAATCCGTACCTATGGGCGTCATGGGGAACAATAGCGAAACCCGAGACCGTTGAATCCGTTCAGATAGGCCAGCTTCATTATCAAATTGTGCCCCATGGACAACTTCCCTATCCACTCGTGACCTACCTACAGCACCCCGATTTCCCTCCCTCGCGCTTCGAAGTTTTCGAAAAAATGCTCGCTGAGTCCCCAGGATTACAACCCGTTGCAGCCATCCGCAATAGCACGAGCAGCCCATGGAACGTACAAGGCAACGCTCGACAATTCGATAGACCTATAACACAGACCGTCATGGATTCATTCCAGGACTTTTCGGTTTATACCGCGCGAGCCATCGCCAAGCGCCTGTTTGAACATTCGAGTCGCTCCGAGATCATCCTCCAGGATGGATTGTCAGTTACAGCGGTGACCCTTCGTCACTGGAAGGACAAATCTCCGTTGTTTGTTCCTGAATTCGAAAACCCGGTGGATTTGTTGCCTGTTGCTTCACGCACCGGACCTTCGAAGACCTTCATTTCCACACGACCACCCACACCGCGTGACCCGCTGCAACGGCTGGACTTCACTCTTCAGCGCTATCAAGTTGAGTGGACTCGCTACATGGAGCAGCAATCTTACTACAACCTGAAACATCTAATGAATACCCTGCTCAGCAACAACGGGTATGAAGTGTTTCCCTTTATAGATACACCATGGAACCCTGCATTGATATTCAGGCGTGCAAACCATGACAAGATTTACTTTCTCAAGTTGGGTCTTGCCGAGGGGGATTATATAGAGCTAAAGGCAACCCCCCCGGAGTTATCCGATCCAACACTGGCCAATAATATCGGCAACAACGCTTATCAGGCTCTGATGACCGCTAACGAGCAAAATAATATCGTATGGCTCGCGGGTGGCGCTCAAACAACTGCTTCTGGATGGCAATCAGCTTTTATTATGAGAGAGCGCTAACAGTCACCTATCGATCTAACATCATCATGCCTAGGTAGTGACATCCAGGTACTCAGTTTTGATATCAGTTTTTAGGGTATACATTCGCTTTACCGGATTCAAAGCACACACCCATTAAACCGGCATACGATTTTATAAGCTCAACACAGGCTTTATTTTCGCGCGCCATTAATTTTTGCTTGTTTAAAGCGATATCGATTTGATCAAGCGGCACTTATATATCAATTGGAGTATGACCATGGCCAAACGACCAAAAACCAGAAACTCAAAAACAGAAGATTCCTCCACACATCTAGAATCAACACGTCAAACCAGCTCGGTCACGGGTGATCATTCCGGCCTGTCTGGCAGATCTGCCCTGGACCTGGATCAAATGCCGGACACTGGCGCCTCGACTGTTTTGTCGGATACTGCCTCTCGCCAGACGATTGTCGTGACTGACATACCTGTAAGCGGGGCCAGCGCAATTGAAGTGACCTCCAACGTTATTTCCTGGCCTCGTCACCAGATCGATCAATTATTTCCAATCGACGATACGGGGCTCTTCATGAGTGCCGAGCAAAAACTCTACGCTGATACTGGAGAAGAAAGACTATTAAGAATCGAACCCAATGCGAAAGGCAAGTACCAGGTTCCCTCGCGCTCTACCCCTGATCAGCCCGGCCCGATCCTGTCAAAAATTCCTGGCGAGCCGCGGTGGCGTATCGAACGACAGGGATTGGATACATCGGCAAATGGCAAGACTGTATTCATGCAGCCTTCGGATGCATCTGCGAAGCAAACGCTACAGGTCATTCTACCGGTACTTGCCGAAAAGCTGACCAAGGCCGACGCGAAGGGTCTGCGTTACGACAAGCTGAAGAGAACTTATGTTGATGTCGTGGAAGAAGGCACCGTACTGGTCCGTAAAAATGTGGAGGGTGAGTATCAGGCGAGCACCGCTAGCGAGTTGACTCCGTCGGGGCCCGTGCTTGAAAGCATCGCAGAGATGACCCTTTGGCAGCGAAAGCCGCAGCGTACAGCGTCACCTAAACGTCCTCCAGTTACACAAGACGCAAGGCCAGGCCCAAGCAAACGTCCTCGTCTCGACGACGAAATCGAAACTGGCGGTACAGAAGCGAACATTGCCCCTGTTACCGCCACAACAACACCGAACCCTTATCTTTGGGCATCTTGGGGGAAAATAACAAAACCCGATGCCGTGGAATCCATTCAGATAGGCCAACTCCACTACCCTATCGTGCCCCAAGGTCCGATGGCCGATAAACTCCCGCTCGCTTTCATTCAGCACCCTCAATTTGCACCCTCGCGCTTTGAAGCATTCGAACGCATGTTGCACGAAGCACCGGAATTGCAGCCGGTACTCGCTTATCGAAGTGGCCAGGCTCCGCAGAAAGTGCTCGGGACGAGGCACGTCTTTGAAAAACCGTTGACACAGTATGTGGCCGATTCATTCAAAGGTTTTACGGATCAAACATCGCGGGTCGTCGCCAAGCGATTATTCGAACTTTCCAGTGACGCTGAGGAGATCAATGGCAGCGGGCTCGCGCGCATGATGCAGACCTTTCGCCACTGGGAGGGCAAATCGATGCGGGGATTGCCTGGAGCTGGAGACCCGTTGGATATGTTGCCCGTCACTCCAAGCAGTGACGTTTCCCGGCGCATCGTCTCTTTGCTCCCTGCAGAATCGGTGAAGATATTGCAGCAACTGAACTTCAACCCCTCTTATCACGGGATGATTTATGCAAACGACCAGACGGCGACGAACCTGAAGAAGCTGTTCGTCAACATCCTCAACGACAGCGGTTACGACACACTGACTCCCGAGGCTGTCACCCATCGCAACACGGTGGTGTTCAAGCGCCCCAACCACCCCAAGGTTTACTTTATGAAACTGGGACGAACGGTCACTGATGACATCGAAATCAGGACGCCGTTAATACCAGAACTTGAAGACCCTCTTTTGATAAAGCAGATGAGTGCCAATACGCACCAGACGCTGGTGGCCGCCAATGCCCGAAACGACGTGGTCTGGCTGATAGGGGGTATTCAACATTTGCCGGAAAGGAGTCCTTCCATTTTTATCATTAGAGACCGCTGATTTCAGGCTGCCGCACCTCGCCAGAGCGCTGGCGGGGTGCAGCAATCACACTTTTCCGTCTGGTAAAAAAAGCCCGCAGTGTGAGCGGGCGAAAGACCAAAGAAGCTATATGCGCAGTCGCTTCCAGGTTGCGGCAGCTGCTTGGGGGATCAGCTGCCGCGGTAGGTGGAATAGCTATACGGCGAAATCAGCAGCGGCACATGGTAGTGATCCTGTTCCGCAGAGATGCCGAAACGCAGCACCACCACATCCAGAAATGCAGGTTCCGGCAGTTGAACGCCACGGGCGCGGTAGTAGTCGCCCGCATGAAACTGAACCTGATAGACCCCGGTACGGTAGTCATCGCCTTGCAGCAGCGGTGCATCGACACGGCCATCGCTATTGGTTGTCGCGCTGGCGACCAATTCCAGGTGCGATCCTTCAACGCGGTATAGCTCGACCTTGATCGAGCTGCCCGGGCAACCGTGTGCAGCGTCTAAAACGTGTGTAGTCAAACGTCCCATTGATTCTGCGCGCCTGCCTGCGTACAGCAGTCAGGCTTCGCGCCTCCCGAAGTCAGTTAAAAGGAGACCGCACCGATTCGGAGCACGAATCACTGCGGCGAGCGATTGATTAAGACACTTTCCATAAAAATTGTACACAATAAAAACGACCTATTTGCCTCGATGTCCGCCAGCCGGGATTTTTCATCGAATTTAAGCCCGCGCCATAAGATCAGAGGACCTTCTATCCTTTAGCTGACCACTCAGGCAGGTTTCTTGCAGTATCATGAATTCATGACGGTTCGAGAAAAATGCAAAAAAACGGGCTTACAAATTGAATATAAAGTTGTATACAATCACTCCATCGCAGTGACGCCAGCCTGATACCTCATCGCAAGGCCGCCACATAACCTTGAACACGTCGACACGAATAAGAAGGAAGACTGCAGTGAGCGCTGACTACCCACGCGACCTGAAAGGTTACGGCAGTAACCCTCCTCACCCACACTGGCCGGGCAATGCCCGCATCGCCTTGTCGTTCGTACTCAATTACGAAGAAGGCGGCGAGCGCAATATCCTGCACGGCGATAAAGAGTCCGAAGCCTTCCTCTCCGAAATGGTTTCCGCCCAGCCGCTGCAAGGCGAGCGCAACATGAGCATGGAATCCCTTTACGAGTATGGCAGTCGTGCCGGCGTGTGGCGGATTCTGAAACTGTTCAAGGAATTCGATATTCCGTTGACCATCTTCGCCGTCGCCATGGCCGCCCAGCGCCACCCGGACGTAATTCGCGCGATGGTCGATGCCGGCCACGAGATCTGCAGCCACGGCTATCGCTGGATCGACTACCAGTACATGGACGAAGCGCAGGAACGCGAGCACATGCTCGAAGCGATCCGCATCCTCACCGAAATCACCGGTGAACGCCCACTGGGCTGGTACACCGGTCGCACCGGCCCGAACACTCGTCGCTTGGTGATGGAAGAAGGCGGTTTCCTGTACGACTGCGACACCTACGACGACGACCTGCCCTACTGGGAACCGAACAACCCGACCGGCAAGCCGCACCTGGTGATCCCGTACACCCTGGACACCAATGACATGCGCTTCACCCAGGTCCAGGGTTTCAACAAGGGCGACGACTTTTTTGAGTACCTCAAGGACGCCTTCGACGTGCTTTATGCTGAAGGCGCCGAAGCACCGAAGATGCTTTCGATCGGTCTGCACTGCCGTCTGATTGGCCGCCCGGCGCGTCTGGCTTCGCTCAAACGCTTTATCGAATACGCTAAAAGTCATGAACAGGTGTGGTTCAGCCGCCGTGTCGACATCGCGCGCCACTGGCAGCAAACCCACCCATTCCAAGGGGCCGCGAAATGAGCCGCTTTCAAACCGTCAAACCTTCAAGCTTGAGCCGCGATGCATTTGTCGCAGCCTTCGCCGACATCTACGAACATTCGCCATGGGTGGCCGA
The DNA here is from genome assembly GCF_031456105.1 of Pseudomonas sp. BE134. Lineage (NCBI taxonomy): Bacteria > Pseudomonadati > Pseudomonadota > Gammaproteobacteria > Pseudomonadales > Pseudomonadaceae > Pseudomonas > Pseudomonas sp. BE134. The sequence goes on from NZ_JAVDUA010000024.1 coordinate 83,399, forward strand.
AAAGGCCTTCGATCTGGGCCAGGACGCGTCGATCGACGAGATCGAAACCCTGCACCAGCGCATGAGCGACATCCTGTTGAGCGCCGATCACGCCAGTCAACTGGCGCTGATCAACGCTCACCCGGACCTGGCCGGCAAAGCCGCCGTCCAGGGCCAGCTTACCGCAGCCAGCACTGAAGAACAGTCTGGCGCGGGTATTCACCAATGCACGGCCGAAGAGTTCCAGCGCTTCACCGAGCTGAACGACGCCTACAAAGCCAAGTTCAAGTTTCCCTTCATCATGGCGGTAAAAGGCAGCAACCGGCATCAGATCCTCGCGGCGTTCGAAACGCGCATTCACAACTCGGTCGACACCGAATTCAAATGCGCGCTGGCGGAGATCAACAAGATCGCCCTGTTCCGTTTACTGACCCTATAGCGAACTGCCCTTGTGAAAAGCCTCCGAGCGTAAAAAACGCGGAAAACGCACAGGGCCAGCAAGCATCCCAAGCCAACTTATTAAAGGCAGACAAGAAGAATGAAAGCTTACGCCGTACCTTTCGAGAAGTTCGTCAACCTGGCCGACGCCCGCCTGGGCACCAAAATCATCTCGGTCACCGATGACTGGTTCGCTGATGCCAACCGCCTGTTCCAGCCGACTCCGGCTGTGTGGAAAGAAGGCGTGTTCGATGACAACGGCAAGTGGATGGACGGCTGGGAATCGCGCCGCAAGCGCTTCGAAGGCTACGACAGTGCGGTGATCCGCCTTGGTGTACCGGGCTCGATCAAAGGCGTCGATATCGACACTTCATTCTTCACCGGCAACTTCCCGCCGTCGGCCTCCCTGGAAGCCTGTTTCCTGGCTGAAGGCGAACCGACTGAAAACACCCAGTGGGTTGAAGTGCTGTCGGCTGTCGAGCTGCAGGGCAACAGCCACCACTTCCACGAAATCAACAACGACCAGCCGTTCAGCCACCTGCGCTTCAACATCTACCCGGATGGTGGCGTAGCCCGTCTGCGTGTGTATGGCGTTCCGCACCGTGACTGGTCGGCCGTCGGCGACAACGAGCAAATCGACCTGGCCGCAGCCCTCAACGGTGGCCGCGCCCTCGCCTGCTCCGACGAACACTTCGGCCGCATGAGCAACATCCTCAACCCGGGCCGTGGCATCAACATGGGCGACGGCTGGGAAACCGCACGTCGCCGTACCCCGGGCAATGACTGGGTGATCGTCGCGCTGGGTCATGCCGGTGAAGTCGAGAAAGTCATCGTCGACACCCTGCACTTCAAGGGCAACTACCCGGACACGTGCTCGATCCAGGGCGCGTTCGTGAAGGGCGGTACCGACAGCCAGATCGAAACCCAATCGCTGTTCTGGCGCGAACTGCTGCCGGCGCAGAAACTGGAAATGCACGCCGAACACACCTTCGCCGAGCAGATCAAGGCGCTGGGCCCGATCACCCACATCCGCCTGAACGTGTTCCCGGATGGTGGTGTGAGCCGCCTGCGCGTATTGGGCAAGGTCGCTAAATAAGCGCCGAACCCAATCGCCAGCAGGCTGGCTCCCACAGGGGAATGCATTCCAAATGTGGGAGCTAGCCTGCTAGCGATGACGATAGAACCAACAACACAGAATTCGGATAAGAACAGCATGCGCACACTAACGATTGAACCGCTGACCAAAGAAGCCTTCGCCCCTTTCGGTGACGTGATCGAAACCGATGGCAGCGATCACTTCATGATCAACAACGGTTCGACCATGCGCTTCCATAAACTGGCGACGGTGCAAACCGCCACGCCAGAGGACAACGCGATCATCAGCATTTTCCGCGCCGACGCGCAGGACATGCCGCTGACCGTCAGCATGCTGGAGCGTCACCCGTTGGGCAGTCAGGCGTTTATTCCGCTGCTCGGCAACCCTTTTCTGATCGTGGTCGCGCCACTTGGCGATGAACCTGTATCAGGTTTGGTCCGCGCCTTCGTCACCAACGGCAGGCAGGGCATTAATTACCATCGCGGCGTCTGGCACCACCCGGTGCTGACGATCGAAAAGCGGGATGACTTCCTGGTGGTTGATCGCAGTGGCACAGGCAACAACTGCGATGAGCATTTTTTCAAAGAGGATGAGCGTTTGGTCCTCGCCCCCCACCAATAAGAGAAGGTCTGATCACTCGACAACAGAGTGACAGGCGAGAGGTAAAGACTGTGGAAGCACATCTGTTCGAATGGCTGAACCTGAGCGTACGCTGGGTTCACATGATTACTGGCGTGGCCTGGATCGGCGCGTCGTTCTATTTCGTCTGGCTGGAAAACAACCTTAATCGGGTCAACCCGAAAAGCGGGCTGGCGGGCGATTTGTGGGCAATCCATGGTGGCGGTATCTACCACCTGGAAAAATATAAACTGGCTCCACCGACCATGCCGGACAACCTGCACTGGTTCAAATGGGAAGCCTATTTCACCTGGATGTCGGGGGTCGCGCTGCTGTGCGTGGTGTTCTACTCCAACCCGACGCTGTACCTGCTGGCACCGGGCAGCAGCCTGACGGGCCCTGAAGGCGTTCTGTTGGGTATCGGTTCGCTGTTCGTCGGCTGGTTCGTCTACTCCTTCCTGTGCGACTCGGCCCTGGGCAAACGTCCTGCCCTGCTAGGCGGAATCCTGTTCGTGCTGATCATTGGCGCCGCTTACGGCTTCAGCAAAGTGTTCAGCGGTCGTGGTGCGTACCTGCACGTCGGCGCGATCATCGGCACCATCATGGTCGGCAACGTGTTCCGTATCATCATGCCGGCGCAACGCGCACTGGTTGCGGCGATCGCCGAGAACCGCACGCCCGATCCGGCGCTGCCGGCCAAAGGCCTGCTGCGTTCGCGTCACAACAACTACTTCACCTTGCCGGTGCTGTTCATCATGATCAGCAACCACTTCCCGAGCACTTACGGCAGCCAATACAACTGGCTGATCCTGGCCGGGATTGCGGTACTGGCGGTGTTGGTGCGTCACTATTTCAACACCCGTCATGACAGCCACAAGTTTGCCTGGACCCTGCCAGTGGCAGCGGTAGGCATGATCTGCCTGGCTTACGTCACCGGCCCTGCGCCGATGACCAGCCCGGAAGTGGCCAAGGCTCCTGCGAAGATCGAGTACCAACCGCTGCCGGAAACCGCAATAGGCGGTGGCTTGAAACCGGTTGAAGCAGCACCGGCGGCAGCGCCCGCAGCCGCACCGGCTCAAGCGTCCAACGCCGGTCCGGGCTTCGACAAGGTGCACAGCGTGATTCAGGAGCGTTGCGCGGTTTGCCACTCGGCCAAACCGACCAGCCCACTGTTCAGCGCGGCCCCTGGCGGTGTGATGTTCGACACCCCCGAGCAGATCCGCCAGAACGCCCCGCGCATCCAGGCTCAGGCCGTTACCAGCCAGATCATGCCACTGGGCAACATCACGCAGATGACCCAGCAGGAACGTGACCTGATTGGTGCCTGGATTGTTCAGGGAGCTCAGACCAATTAAGCAGTAAAAGCATCGCGAGCAGGCTCGCTCCCACAGGTTTTGCATTGCCTGCGTGGGAGCTGGCTTGCCTGCGATTGGCCGCACATTGCGGCCACCTGATTCGAAAACAGCTGCCAGCAGCACGGCAGCTGTACATCACAAGAATAAAAAAGATCCGAGGTGTTGCATGTCCGAGCTATCCGAAGCGCGCATCCCCGACGCACCCGCCATTCAGCGTTTGCCCCTTTTGCAACTGATCCTGGTCGGTCTGCAACATGTTTTGCTGATGTACGGCGGCGCCATCGCGGTCCCGCTGATCATCGGACAGGCCGCTGGCCTGAGTCGTGAAGAAATCGCCTTTCTGATTAACGCGGACCTGCTGGTCGCCGGCATCGCCACCATCGTTCAATCGCTGGGCATCGGCCCGATGGGCATTCGTATGCCGGTGATGATGGGCGCCAGTTTCGCCGCGGTCGGCAGCATGGTCGCCATGGCCGGCATGCCGGGTATCGGTCTGCAAGGGATCTTTGGCGCGACCATCGCCGCCGGGTTCTTCGGCATGCTCATCGCCCCGTTCATGTCCAAAGTTGTTCGCTTCTTCCCGCCTCTGGTGACCGGCACGGTCATCACCTCGATCGGTTTGTCGTTGTTCCCCGTGGCCGTGAACTGGGCCGGCGGTGGTGCCGGCGCCACCGAATTCGGTTCACCGATTTACCTGACCATTGCTGCGCTGGTATTGGGCACCATTTTGCTGGTGCACCGCTTCATGCGTGGCTTCTGGGTCAATATTTCAGTGCTGATCGGGATGTGCCTGGGCTACGTGCTCTGCGGCCTGATCGGTATGGTCGACCTCAGCGGAATGGCGCAAGCGCCGTGGTTGCAATTCGTCACTCCGCTGCATTTTGGCATGCCCAAGTTTGAACTCGCGCCGATCCTTTCGATGTGCCTGGTGGTGGTGATCATCTTCGTCGAGTCCACCGGGATGTTCCTCGCCTTGGGCAAAATCACCGGCCAGGACGTCTGCCCACGGATGCTGCGTCGCGGCTTGCTGTGTGATGCCGGCGCCTCGTTTTTCGCCGGGTTCTTCAACACCTTCACCCACTCTTCCTTTGCGCAAAACATCGGCCTGGTGCAAATGACAGGGGTGCGTTGCCGCTCGGTCACCATCGTTGCCGGTGGCTTATTGATCGTATTGAGCCTGCTGCCGAAAGCCGCATTCCTGGTGGCCTCGATTCCGCCAGCGGTACTGGGCGGTGCGGCGATTGCGATGTTCGGCATGGTCGCCGCCACCGGGATCAAGATTCTTCAGGAAGCCGACATCGGTGACCGTCGCAACCAGTTGCTGGTGGCGGTGAGCATCGGCATGGGCCTGATTCCGGTGGTGCGGCCGGAGTTCTTCGCCCACCTGCCGGTGTGGATGAGCCCGATTACCCATAGCGGTATCGCCATGGCCACCTTGAGCGCCCTGTCGTTGAACCTGCTGTTCAACATCCTTGGCGGCAAAGAACGCGCCGCAGCCAACGACTGCCACGCCCACTGACACAGAAGGACATAAGACCTGTGGGAGCCAGCCCGCCCCCACAGGTCAGCGGTTGCCTGCGCCTCACACAATAAAAACCAAGAGGGAGCAACAGATGATTCGGACACAAACCAACGTGCTGTTGAGTGCTGGCCTGTTGGCCGCGAGTCAAGCCATGGCCGGCGATTTACTGCTGTGGCAGACCAACAGCCTGAGCTATTTGTACGGCAAGGACTTCGCGGTCAACCCGCCGATTCAGCAGACGATAACCTTCGAACACGCCGACGGATGGAAGTACGGCGACAACTTCCTGTTCGTCGACAGCACCTACTACAACGGCGAGAAAGACCGGAACAAAGGCGTTCACGCTTATTACGGCGAATTCAGTCCGCGCCTGTCCTTCGGCAAGATCCTCGATCGCCGTTTCGAATTCGGCCCGATCAAGGACGTGCTGCTGGCCATGACCTACGAAAATGGCGAAGACGACACCGAGGCCTACCTGATAGGCCCTGGTTTCAACCTCGCGGTACCGGGCTTCAATTTTTTCACCTTGAACTTCTATTACCGCCAGACCGAAGGCGCGCGCCCCGGCGACGATGTCTGGCAGGTCACCCCGGCCTGGTCCTACACCCTGCCATTGGGCAATTCCAACCTGCTGATCGACGGCTACATCGATTGGGTGGTGGATAACGACCAGAACTCACACGGCACCTATCACGCCAACCTGCACTTCAACCCGCAGATCAAATATGACTTGGGCAAAGCCCTGGGCTGGCGGGAGAAACAGGTGTACGTCGGCGCCGAATACAGCTACTGGAAAGACAAATACGGCATCGAGAACACCTCCAGCTTCGACACCAATGAAAACACCACCAGCCTGCTGGTGAAGGTGCATTTCTAAGATGACCCGCAACCGTGCGCCAAACCTGTCGTCGGTGCGCTGTTACGGGGCACTTGAGACCTGGCCGAGTAGTCAGTATTCTCCGCGGCCGCCTGAATCCACGCTAAAAAAAAGCCCGGATTTAATTTCTGACCATAAAGCCAGCTTTTTCCGGCGCTGGGCAGTAGCAAGGCACTCCATATCCCCACTCAATCGACTGTTTTTGAGCAGCCGAGCGGGCGTTTATTTGTTTTTTGAAAACCTTGGCTCAGCTCTTGCTAAGAGCATTAAAGCTGACCGACTGGATGATTTTTTACCGCTACAGATAGAGGCGCCAAACCAGAGCGCCGACCTTAAAAAAATAACGTGGAATCACCTACTTTTTGGGAGCAACCGAATGAAACGTACGTGCACTAGCCTGATGCTGGCGGGATCAATGCTGGCTGGGGGGCAGGCCATGGCCGGCGACTTGCTGCAATGGCAGACCAATAGTCTGACCTACCTGTACGGTAAGGACTTCCAGGTCAACCCGCGCATTCAGCAGACGGTGACCTTCGAACACGCCGATGGCTGGAAATACGGTGACAACTTCTTCTTCATCGACAAGATCTTCTACAACGGCAAGGAAGACGCCTTCGCTGGGGACAACACCCACTACGGCGAAATCAGCCCGCGCCTGTCGTTCAACAAGATTTTTGATCAGAAGCTGGAATTCGGCCCGATCAAAGACGTCCTGCTGGCCATGACCTATGAGTTTGGCGAGGACGACACCGAGTCGTACCTGATCGGTCCGGGGTTCGATCTGGCTATCCCTGGCTTCGACTACTTCCAGCTGAACTTCTACAACCGTCACACCGAAGGCGGCCGACCGGGTGATGATATCTGGCAGGTCTCTCCAGTCTGGTCCTACACCATCCCGGCGGGCAGCTCGGATGTAGTGATTGACGGCTTCATGGACTGGGTGGTCGACAACGACGTGAACGACGAAGGCGAATACCACGCCAACCTGCACTTCAACCCTCAGGTCAAATACGACTTGGGTAAAGCACTGAAGCTGGGCGACAAACAACTGTACGTCGGTGTCGAGTATGACTACTGGAAAGACAAGTACGGCATCAAAGACACCGATGGCTTCAAGACGGATCAGAGCGTGACCAGCTTCCTGGTCAAGGTTCACTTCTGATCCGGCGGCGTCTGTAAGGAAGTCTTCGCGAGCAGGCTCGCTCCCACATTGGAATGCATTTCAACTGTGGGAGCGAGCCTGCTCGCGAATGGCCGCAACACAAAAAATCTCAAGCTGTAACCAAAGGCTCCACCAGCCCAAGAAACCGGCACAGTTCCTTACGCTTGGCCAACGCATCCCGCCGCCCCAGATCAATCAATTCGCTGCAATACCCCGCCTCGAACAACAGATAACTCAACACCCCCGCCCCACTGGTCTTGGTCGCCCCCGGCCCGCGCAGGAACAGACGCAGCGCCGCCGGCAATTCCTGACGATGCCGCGCCGCAATCTCATCGATCGGCTGACTCGGCGAAATCACCAGCACCTCCACCGGTGCCACGCCCAGCGCACGGGTCGGCGTACCACTGGGCATCAAGTGACTGAACTGATTCAGACGCTGCAACAACTCGATGTCGCTTTCCAGACTATCAATGAAGGTACTGTTGAGCATGTGCCCGCCAATCTGCGCCAGCGTTGGCTGTTGCCCGGTATAGGCTCGTTGTAGCTGTTGCGGGTCGACGCCTCGCGGGTTGCCACTGACGCCCACCACCAGCACCCGACTGGCACCCAGGTGCAGGGCCGGGCTGATCGGGGCAGATTGGCGCACGGCACCGTCACCGAAGTATTCCTCACCGATTTTCACCGGGGCGAACAGCAACGGAATGGCGGAACTGGCCAGCAAATGCTCGACACTCAATTGAGTCGGAACGCCGATGCGCCGATGGCGTAGCCACGATTCGATGGTGCCGCCACCCTGATAGAACGTGACAGCCTGACCGGACTCGTAGCCGAACGCCGTCACCGCCACCGCCTGCAGCTGCTTCTGGGCAATGGCTTCGTCGATGCCCGCCATGTTCAGTTTGTCGTTGAGCAAACCGCGCAGCGGCGAACTGTTCAGCAACGCCACCGGTACCTGCGCGCCGATGCCCAACAGGCTGTGACTGACAAAGCGGCTGGCCTGGCTGATCACGCCGGGCCAGTCGCTGCGCAACACCAGATGGCTGCGAAAGCCCTGCCAGAATGCGGTCAGCCGTTCGATCGCGCCGCGAAAATCCATCGCCCCACTGGCGAGGCTTACCGCGTTGATCGCCCCGGCCGAGGTGCCGACGATCACCGGAAACGGGTTGCTTGCGCCCACCGGCAACAGCTCGGCAATCGCCGCCAATACACCCACTTGATACGCCGCCCGAGCCCCGCCGCCGGAAAGAATCAACCCTGTAACCGGTTCAGCAGGACTCATCGCAACACTCCATGGCGCTTAAAGGGATCGGTCACTCAACCGCGTTTTTTGTACAGCTTCGGCTCGCCCGGCGGGCGACTCTTGAAGCGGCGGTGAGCCCAGAGGTATTGCTCCGGGCATTCACGCAAGGTGCTTTCGACCCACTGATTGATGCGGATGCAATCGGCCTCTTCCGTTTCACCGGGAAAACCTTCGAGCGGCGCATGGATCATCAGTCGATAACCGCTGCCATCGGCCAGGCGCTCTTGAGTGAACGGCACCACCAATGCCTTGCCCAGCCGCGCAAACTTGCTGGTGGCGGTCACGGTGGCCGCCTGAATGCCAAACAGCGGTACAAAAATGCTTTGCTTGGCGCCGTAGTCCTGATCCGGTGCATACCAGATCGCTCGACCCGCGCGCAGCAACTTGAGCATGCCGCGCACGTCATCGCGCTCCACCGCCAGCGAATCGAGGTTGTGCCGCTCGCGACCACGACGCTGGACGTAATCGAACAGCGGATTCTTGTGCTCGCGATACATGCCGTCGATGGTGTGTTGCTGCCCCAACAGCGCCGCGCCGATTTCCAGCGTGGTGAAATGCACCGCCATCAGGATCACGCCCTTGCCGTCCTGCTGAGCCTTTTTCAGGTGCTCCAGGCCTTCGACATGGGCCAGTTTGGCCAGACGCTGACGCGACCACCACCAGCTCATGGCCATTTCGAAGAAGGCGATGCCGGTCGAGGCAAAGTTTTCCTTGAGCAGGCGCTTGCGCTCGGCGGCGGACTTTTCAGGGAAACACAGTTCAAGGTTGCGCTTGGCAATGCGCCGTCGGTCGCCGGCCAGCCGATACATCAGGGCACCGAGCAGGCGACCCATAAACAGCAACGCCGGATATGGCAGCTGAACAATCAGCCACAACAACCCCAAGCCGCACCACAGCGGCCAGAAACGCGGCATAAGAAATGTTTTTCGAAAACGCGGGCGATCCATTAAAGGTTCCGGAAAGACAATGGCCGCGCATTCTACATCGTTCGACCCGGCTTGCGGCTTGCGGGCGTTCTCGTTATAAGTCTCGGCACTTTTAGTGACAAGCCGTTGTATGCCGACCATGAGCCAAACCGAACCGCAAGACCAGGATCCCGTGTTCCAGTTGAAGGGCAGCATGCTCGCCATTACGGTGCTGGAACTGGCCCGCAACGACCTCGATAACCTTGATCGGCAACTGGCCGCCAAGGTCGCTCAGGCGCCTAATTTTTTCAGCAATGCGCCGCTGGTGCTGGCCCTGGACAAGCTTCCAGCGGGTGAAGGCGCGGTGGATTTGCCGGGCCTGATGCGCGTCTGTCGCCAGCATGGCTTGCGCACGCTGGCCATCCGCGCCAGTCGCATTGAAGACATCGCTGCCGCCATTGCCGTCGATCTGCCCGTACTGCCGCCATCCGGTGCCCGTGAGCGTGCGCTTGACCCGCTCGAAGGTCAGGTGAAGAAAAAACCGGAAAAACCGCCGGAACCGACCATCAAACCGACGAAAATCATCACTTCGCCAGTACGTGGGGGCCAGCAGATTTATGCCCAGGGTTGCGATTTGGTGGTGATTTCATCAGTCAGCCCGGGGGCGGAACTTCTCGCCGATGGCAATATCCATGTATACGGTCCGATGCGTGGTCGTGTGTTGGCCGGCGTCAAAGGCGACACGAAAGCCAGGATTTTTTGTCAGCAAATGAGCGCTGAACTGGTGTCCATCGCAGGCCACTACAAGGTCTCCGAGGATCTGCGTCGCGATCCCTTGTGGGGCGCGGGCGTACAGGTCAGCCTGTCCGGCGACGTGTTGAACATCATTCGGCTTTAACGGATACTGCCGCATTTTCCAAGCATCTCTAAAACGTAGCGAAAACGGCTCAAACGAAGTAGGAAAACGGCTACAAGCAGTGTTTACCGGAGGTAAGCCCCGCCCAAAACCGTATTCCAGCCAAGGCTGTCCGACTGCAGTAGTTTTTCAAGAGATGTTTTTCAGGGGCTAAATGTCCTTTTTCCTTAGGGGTGAAACACCTTGGCCAAGATTCTCGTGGTTACATCCGGCAAGGGTGGTGTGGGTAAGACCACCACCAGCGCCGCTATCGGTACCGGCCTCGCTCTGCGTGGTCACAAAACAGTCATCGTCGACTTCGACGTCGGCTTGCGTAACCTCGACCTGATCATGGGTTGCGAGCGTCGCGTGGTGTATGACTTCGTCAACGTGGTCAACGGCGAAGCCAACCTGCAGCAAGCCCTGATCAAAGACAAGCGCCTGGAAAACCTCTACGTCCTGGCCGCCAGTCAAACCCGCGACAAAGACGCGCTGACTCAGGAAGGCGTTGAAAAAGTCCTGATGGCGCTGAAAGAAGACTTCGAATTCGTGGTCTGCGACTCCCCGGCGGGCATCGAAAAAGGCGCCCACCTGGCCATGTACTTCGCTGATGAAGCGATTATCGTGACCAACCCGGAAGTGTCCTCGGTTCGTGACTCGGACCGTATGCTGGGCCTGCTGGCCAGCAAATCGCGCCGCGCTGAAAAAGGCGAAGAGCCGATCAAGGAACACTTGCTGCTGACCCGCTACAACCCGCAACGCGTCAGCGATGGCGAAATGCTCGGCGTCGAAGACGTCAAAGAGATTCTGGCTGTCGCCCTGCTGGGTGTGATTCCGGAATCGCAAGCGGTGCTCAAGGCCTCCAACTCGGGCGTGCCAGTCATTCTCGACGACCAGAGCGACGCCGGTCAGGCGTATAGCGATGCCGTCGATCGCCTGCTGGGCAAAACCGTGGAACATCGTTTTCTCGATGTCACGAAGAAGGGATTCTTCGAGCGCCTGTTTGGAGGTAGATAATGAACATTTTTGACTTCTTTCGTGCCAACAAGAAGCCAAGTACCGCATCGGTAGCGAAAGAGCGTCTACAGATCATCGTGGCGCATGAACGCGGCCAACGCAGTACCCCGGACTACCTGCCAGCCTTGCAGAAGGAACTGGTGGAAGTGATCCGCAAGTACGTCAATATCGGGTCCGATGACGTGCACGTCGCTCTGGAAAACCAGGGCAGCTGCTCGATTCTGGAACTCAATATCACCCTGCCAGATCGTTAATCGATCCGGTCGGAGCCACGGCGGCTCAGGGCCCTTCTGCCACTGGAAGGGGCCTGAGCCGCCGTTGGCGTTTGTTACGAGGCTGTTTTAATGCCGTTGTCCAATGTCCACATCATCCATCAGGACGCCGCCGTACTGGTGGTGAACAAACCGACCCTGTTGCTCTCCGTCCCTGGCCGGGCTGACGACAACAAGGATTGCCTGATTACCCGCCTGCAAGAAAACGGCTACCCGGAAGCACGAATCGTCCATCGCCTGGACTGGGAAACCTCCGGCATTATTCTTCTGGCCCGTGACCCGGACACTCATCGCGAGCTGTCTCGGCAATTTCACGACCGCGAAACCGAAAAAGCCTATACGGCATTGTGCTGGGGTCAGCCGGAACTGGACAGCGGCAGCATCGACTTGCCCTTGCGCTATGATCCGCCGACCAAACCACGCCATGTGGTCGACCACGAATTCGGCAAGCACGCCCTGACCTTCTGGCGCGTGCTGGAACGCTGTGGCGACTGGTGCCGCGTCGAACTGACGCCGATCACCGGCCGCTCGCACCAATTGCGCGTGCACATGCTCTCCATCGGCCACCCGCTGCTGGGTGACGGGCTCTATGCCCACGAACAAGCCCTGGCCGCCTGGCCGCGCCTGTGTCTGCACGCCAGTATGCTCAGCTTCACCCACCCTCAAACCGGTGAACGCTTGCGTTTCGAGTGCCCGGCACCGTTCTGACGCCCGATGAGCTTTCAATACGTTAAACTGGCGCCACTGCTGTCTGGAGCTTCTTATGCGCGAAGAGTTGAACCAAGGCCTGATCGACTTCCTCAAGGCCTCCCCTACCCCATTCCATGCCACTGCCAGCCTCGTTCAACGCCTGGAAGCGGCGGGCTTTGTACGCCTTGACGAGCGCGAGCCCTGGACCACCGAAGCCAACGGTCGTTACTACGTCACCCGTAACGACTCCTCCATCGTCGCGATCAAGATGGGTCGGCATTCACCGTTGCATGGCGGAATTCGCCTGGTCGGCGCCCACACCGACAGCCCGTGCCTGAGGGTCAAGCCACAGCCTGAGCTGCAGCGTCAGGGTTTCTGGCAATTGGGTGTCGAAGTCTATGGTGGTGCGTTGCTCGCGCCCTGGTTTGACCGTGACCTGTCCCTCGCCGGCCGCGTGACCTTCCGCCGCGACGGCAAGGTCGAGAGCCAGTTGATCGACTTCAAGGCGCCCATCGCCACCATTCCGAATCTGGCGATTCACCTTAACCGTGAAGCCAACATGGGCTGGGCGATCAACGCGCAGACCGAATTGCCGCCGATCCTCGCGCAATTCGCCGGTGACGAGCGCGTGGACTTCCGCGCCGTGCTCACCAACCAACTGGCACTGGAACATGGCTTGAACGCCGACGTGGTGCTGGATTACGAGTTGAGTTTCTACGACACGCAAAGCGCTGCGGTCATCGGCCTGCATGGTGACTTCATCGCCGGCGCGCGCCTGGATAACCTGTTGTCGTGCTACGCCGGCCTGCAAGCATTGCTCACTGCCGAAACCGACGAAACCTGTGTGCTGGTCTGCAACGATCACGAAGAAGTCGGTTCCTGTTCGGCGTGCGGCGCTGATGGTCCGATGCTTGAGCAGACGTTGCGTCGTCTGCTGCCTGAAGGTGACGAGTTCGTGCGCACCATTCAGAAATCCCTGCTGGTTTCGGCCGACAACGCCCACGGCGTGCACCCCAACTACGCCGACAAACACGACGCCAACCACGGCCCGAAACTCAACGCCGGCCCGGTGATCAAGGTCAACAGCAACCAGCGATACGCCACCAACAGCGAAACCGCCGGCTTCTTCCGCCACCTGTGCATGGCCGAGGAAGTACCGGTGCAAAGCTTTGTGGTGCGCAGCGACATGGGCTGTGGCTCGACCATCGGCCCGATCACCGCCAGCCACCTGGGCGTGCGCACCGTGGACATCGGCCTGCCGACGTTCGCCATGCACTCGATCCGCGAACTGTGCGGCAGCCACGACCTGGCGCACCTGGTCAAAGTGCTGAGCGCGTTCTACGCCTGCCAGGAATTGCCGTAACCCCTAAAAGCATCGCGAGCCGCTTAGCTCCCACAGTTGAATTGCATTCCAATGTGGGAGTGAGCCTGCTCGCGATGACGGCGGCACTGCCACCACAGCATGTTGCTTTACACACCTGACAATCAGCCACCCAAAAGCCACCTAGACTTAAATTAACCACTGACAAGGCCGTCTCCATGATCTCGCTGTCTTCGTTTCACGCCATGCTGGTCCCGATCCTCGCCGGGATGCTCATGCTGGCAATCGGCTTCAACTTTCGCGACAAAAACGCCGGTGTATTTGCCATGTGGGTTGGGATGCTGACCATTTTCGGCACCGTGATTTTCAAGATCCTCGCCAAACTCAACGAATAAACCCTCCCCCTGACTCGCATTGATTTAGAGGGGCTCGTACACTCGGACGATCCGTTCATCCCGAGGTTGACCGCCTAGTGCTTGCCCGTCTTTTCGCCCTGCCGTGTTTCTTCCTTGTCTGCCTCATGACGTTGCTGCCGATGGCGCCAGCCCAGGCGGTCGGTTTGCCGGGCCTGCTCGGCAGTTCGACCAAAGCCCAGCCAGAGGCGCAAGAACCGTTGGGCCAATCGCTGGACGAAGTCATCAAGTCGCTGGAAAACGATCAGCAGCGCAGCAAACTGCTGGCCGACCTGAAGAAACTGCGCGATGCCACCAAAAAGGCGCAACCCGCCGCCGAAGAAGGCGTACTGGGCTTGATCGGCGGCACGCTGGCCACGTTCGAAAAACAATTCTCCGGGGCCGACAGCCCGCTCACACGCTGGACTGAAGAACTCGATCAGGCCAGGGACGAACTGACAGCATTGTTGTTGCCGGCCAGTGAGTGGCTGCCGATCATCTTCGCGTTCGCCATGATCCTGATGGTCTGGAGCCTGTTGGCGGCGGCCCTGATCTGGATCAGTCACCGGGTGCGCACGCGCTTCGGCCTGACCGAGGAACTGCCGCAACACCCCAAGGCGCTGGACATGTTGCGCTTCGCCTTGCGCAAGATTGGGCCATGGATGGTCGCCCTGGTGATCACCGTCTACATGAGCTACGCCCTGCCCTCCTCACTGGGCAAAAGCCTGGCCATGGTGCTGGCTTACGCGTTGGTGGTTGGCACCTGTTTCTCGGCGATCTGTGTGATCGCGTTCTCCCTGCTCGATGGTCCGCACCGCCACCGCGCCTTGTATATCCTGCGGCACCAGGCATTTCGGCCATTGTGGCTGATCGGCAGTTTCGCCGCGTTTGGTGAGGCGCTGAACGATCCGCGACTGATCGCCGGTCTCGGCAGCCATCTGGCGCACACGGCGGCGACGGCGGCCAACGTACTGGCCGCGATTTCGACCGGGCTGTTCATCTTGCGGTTTCGCCGGCCGATTGCGCATTTGATCCGCAACCAGCCACTGTCCCGGCGCCTGACCCGTCGCGCCCTGAGCGATACCATCGAGATTCTCGGTACCTTCTGGTACGTCCCGGCACTGGTGCTGGTGGGCGTCTCGCTGTTCGCCACGTTTATCTCGGCGGGCGACACCAGCACCGCATTGCGCCAGTCGCTGATCTGCACCGTGTTGCTGGTGTTGAGCATGGTCATCAATGGACTGGTGCGGCGCCACGCCCTTAAACCGCAACGCGGTGTAAAGCGCCATGCGCTGTATTCGGAACGCCTGAAAAACTTTTTCTACACCCTCGTTCACTTGCTCGTGTGGTTGGCGTTCATCGAGCTCGGCCTGCGGGTTTGGGGCATGTCGCTGATCACGTTCACTGAAGGTGAAGGCCATGAAGTCAGCGTCAAACTGTTCAGCCTCGCCGGCACGCTGATTTTCGCCTGGCTGATCTGGATTCTCAGCGACACGGCCGTGCACCTCGCCCTCACCCGATCCCGCAAAGGCCTGGCCAATACCCGCGCACAGACGATGATGCCGTTGATTCGCAACGTGCTGTTCGTGGCGATCTTTATTATTGCGCTGATCGTCGCGCTGGCGAACATGGGCATGAACGTCACGCCATTACTGGCCGGTGCCGGCGTGATCGGTCTGGCCATCGGTTTCGGTGCGCAGTCGCTGGTCGCGGACTTGATCACCGGGCTGTTCATCATCATCGAAGACTCCCTGGCCATCGACGACTATGTGGACGTCGGCGGCCACCTGGGCACCGTGGAAGGGCTGACCATCCGCACGGTGCGCCTGCGAGACATCGACGGCATCGTCCACACCATTCCCTTCAGCGAAATCAAAAGCATCAAGAACTACTCCCGGGAATTCGGCTACGCGATTTTCCGGGTAGCGGTGCCGTCCGACATGGACATAGATAGCGCGATAAAACTGATGCGCGAAGTCGGTCAGAAAATGCGCACCGACCCACTGCAACGTCGCAACATCTGGTCGCCACTGGAAATCCAGGGGGTCGAGAGTTTCGAGTCTGGCAATGCGATCCTTCGCGCCCGGTTCAAAACCGCGCCGATCAAACAGTGGGAGGTTTCACGGGCATTCAACCTGTCGCTCAAGCGGCATCTGGATGAGGCGGGCCTGGACCTGGCGACGCCGCGCATGAGTGTTCAGGTTGTTACGGCGACGGGTGAAGCGCAGAAGGAATAGCGATGGCGGCGACTCGGTTTTCTGCGAACTAAACCACATCCACCCCGACATGAATCGCATCATGGCGCCAGAACTCCAGGTCACAGTCGATCAACCGCTCATGCTGATCGTAGTTGACCCGCGCAATGCGCAAACCCGGGCTGCCCACCGAAACGCGTAACGCGGCGGCCGCATCCACCGAGAGCGATGTCGGGACTATTTCGAAACGCACCCGCCCGTAGTGCAAGTCGTAATGCCGTGCGTACAACTCGGTGATCGACTGATTCAAATCGAATTCAAGAATTCCCGGAAAATACAGCGGATTCAAATAGTGCTCCACGTACAACACCAGCCGCCCATCAATACGTCGCGCGCGGCAAATCTGGATCACGCTCGACAGCGCCGGCAACTGCAACCACGCGCACACCGCTGCCGAGGCCGGTTGCAACCGCGCCGAAATCACTTCGGTGGACGGCACACGACCCTGCGCGCTGACCATCGCGTGAAAGTGACTGCGTTGCATCAGGTTATAGGCCAGACGCGGCGGTGAAACGAACCAGCCACGGCGCTCTTCGCGATAAATCTGGCCCTGCGCTTCCAGTTGCAACAACGCCTCGCGCACGGTAATCCGTGTGGTCCCGAACAACTCACTGAGCTTGCGCTCGGCCGGAAGCTTGCTGCCGGGCGCCAACAAACCGTGGTCGAGCTGCTCCTGCAAGACCTGACCAATGGCCGTCACCGCTTTCGTTGCCTCATCACGCATCAAAGTTACCTATCTGGACTAGACCAGCGCTGTTACAGAGCAAAACCGCGTTGTCAAACCGGTTCATCGACATGCTGCAAGCGTAGGCAATGCAGATGACTGATCGATGACAAAGCCACCCAACGGTCATTCCCACGGCTGCCGAAAACCCTGCAATACATCCGCCAAGTCCCTTGCTCACGGGGTCTTTACCCATGGTCTACGCTTACCGTGCACCTGCCAATACCGGGCAAATAACTGTGCTGCCGGGCGACGACCGACATGAAAGTGTCATCGAGCCCGCCTAAATTGGCTCAGGTATTGCTGACCTAGACCAACACAACCGCAATCGCAGCGTTGAAAACGCCCAAAGGAGCTTCGGATGAAAAAGCTTTTCCTGGCATCACTGTTAGGCTCGACCATAGCCATGTGCACCGCCGCCATGGCGGCTGATGATTTGAAAACCCTCGAAGCCGCTGCGAAAGCGGAAGGCGCCGTCAACAGCGTCGGCATGCCCGATGACTGGGCCAACTGGAAAGGCACCTGGGAAGACCTGGCCAAAACCTACGGCCTCAAACACATCGACACCGACATGAGCTCGGCCCAGGAAATTGCCAAGTTCGCCGCTGAAAAAGACAACGCCAGCGCTGACATCGGCGACGTGGGTGCAGCCTTCGGCCCGATCGCGGTCAAGCAAGGCGTGGTGCAACCGTACAAGCCGACGACCTGGGATCAGGTTCCGCCCTGGGCCAAGGACAAGGACGGTAACTGGGCACTGGCCTATACCGGCTCCATCGCGTTTATCATCAACAAAAAACTGCTGCACGGTTCCGAAGTGCCGACCAAGTGGGCTGACCTCAAAACTGGCAAGTACAAAGTTTCCATTGGTGACGTAAGCACCGCGGCCCAGGCTGCAAACGGCGTTCTGTCGGCGGCACTGGCCAACGGCGGCGACGAGAAAAACCTCAAGCCTGCGCTGCTGCTATTCGCCGATCTCGCCAAGCAGGGTCGCCTGTCGATGTCCAACCCGGTCATTGGCGCCATGGAAAAAGGCGAGATCGAAGTCGGCGTGGTCTGGGACTTCAACGGCCTGAGCTACAAGGCCAAGATGGCTAACCCGGATGATTACGTGGTGCTGATCCCGTCCGATGGTTCAGTGATCTCCGGCTACACCACCATCATCAACAAGTACGCGAAAAACCCGAACGCCGCCAAGCTGACCCGCGAATACATTTTCAGCGACGCCGGCCAGATCAACCTGGCAAAAGGCAACGCACGTCCGATCCGTGCCG
Organism: Pseudomonas sp. BE134; assembly: GCF_031456105.1. Classification (NCBI taxonomy): domain Bacteria; kingdom Pseudomonadati; phylum Pseudomonadota; class Gammaproteobacteria; order Pseudomonadales; family Pseudomonadaceae; genus Pseudomonas; species Pseudomonas sp. BE134. Next base: position 101,488 of record NZ_JAVDUA010000024.1, read on the forward strand.
AGCACATCACACTGCCAGACGACGTGAAGTCCAAGCTGCTGCCTAACGAGCAGTACAAGAACGTGAAGCCGATCAAAGACGCCGACGCATGGGAAAAGACCTCCAAAGCCCTTCCTCAGATGTGGAACGAAGAAGTCATCGTAGAAATGAAGTGATGTCGTAAATCCCTGTGGGAGCGAGCCTGCTCGCGAAAGCGGTTTTACATTCAACATTTAGGTTGACTGGCACACCGCTTTCGCAAGCAAGTCGAATCGTCGCACCGCCGCTCCCACATTGGATCGAGTGAAGCCTGAGTTTCTGAATTTTTGTATTGCGGAGTTTCAGCCCATGAAGCACAACGTCATCCTTGTCGTGCTCGACGGTCTCAACCACGACGTCGCACGCCACACCATGGGGCACTTGCAGGCGTACGTCGGCGCTGGGCGCGCCGCGCTCTACAAGCTGGAGTGCGAACTGCCGTCCCTGTCCCGCCCACTCTATGAATGCATTCTCACGGGTGTCCCGCCCATCGAGAGCGGCATCGTTCACAACAATGTCTCGCGCCTGTCCAACCAGCGCAGCATCTATCACTACGCCACGGACGCCGGTCTGATAACTGCCGCAGCGGCGTATCACTGGGTCAGCGAGCTGTATAACCGTTCGCCGTTTGTGGCTGCACGGGATCGTCACACCGATGATGAATTCCTGCCTATCCAGCACGGTCACTTCTACTGGAACGACCACTACCCGGACTCTCACCTGTTCGCCGACGCCGAAAGCCTGCGCCTGCGTCATGCGCCGAATTTTCTCTTGATCCACCCGATGAACATCGACGACGCCGGGCACAAACACGGTCTCGACACCCCGCAATACCGCAACAGCGCGCGCACGGCCGACATTATTCTGGCTGACTACCTGCGCACCTGGCTCGACGCCGGTTATCAAGTGCTGGTGACCGCCGACCACGGCATGAACAACGACCGCTCCCACAACGGCCTGTTGCCGGAAGAGCGCGAAGTGCCGCTGTTTGTCCTCGGTGACGCGTTCAGTCTCAACCCCGACGCCACGCCGAAACAGACCGAAATCTGCGGCACGATTTGCAAATTGCTGGGCGTGGCCCACGACAAACCGGTGTGCCAGGAGTTGCTCAAGTGAATGCCAATACCCGTAGCAAGTGGTTGGCAGCCTTGTGTCTTGTACCTTTCGCCCTGTTTTTTATCGTGTTTGAAATCGCCCCGCTGGTCTGGGTAATGATCAACAGTCTGGAGTCGGAAGAATTCGGCTGGGGACTGGCCAACTTCACCAAGATTTTCAGCTCAAAGTTCTACTTGCAGGCGATCCAGTACAGCCTCGAGATCAGTTTCTGGTCCAGCGTATTCGGGATCATTATCGCGGTGCTGGGTGCCTACTCCCTGCGCCGGGTCGACTCGAAACTGCGTAATTTCGTCAACGCTTTCGCCAACATGACCAGCAACTTCGCCGGCGTGCCCCTGGCCTTCGCGTTCATCATCCTGCTGGGCTTCAACGGCAGCTTCACCATCATGCTCAAGCAGGCCGGGATCATTCAGGATTTCAACCTGTACTCGAAAACCGGGCTGATTATTCTCTACACCTATTTCCAGATTCCGCTCGGCGTGTTGCTGCTCTACCCGGCTTTCGATGCCTTGCGCGAAGACTGGCGCGAGTCCGCCGAATTGCTCGGCGCAAATGGCTGGCAGTTCTGGCGGCATATCGGCTTACCGGTACTGACGCCGGCGTTGCTCGGTACGTTCGTGATCCTGCTGGCCAATGCCCTCGGCGCCTACGCGACGGTTTACGCGCTGACCACCGGCAACTTCAACGTGATGACCATCCGCATCGCGGCGATGGTCTCCGGTGATATTTCCCTGGACCCGAACCTCGCCAGTGCCCTGGCGGTGGTGCTGGTGGCATTGATGACCCTGGTGACCCTCGTGCATCAGCTGCTGTTGAAGAGGAGCTACCATGTCTCGCGTTGAACTGGGCCCCGTCGGTGTCTATCACCGCATCGTGGTGTACCTGCTGTTTGCCATTCTGTTGTTGCCGCTGATCGGGACGCTGATCTACTCGATCTCCAGCAGTTGGTCGGCGACCATTCTGCCCAGCGGTTTTACCTTCAAGTGGTACCTCCAGCTGTGGAGCGACCCGCGCTTCCTCGGTGCGTTCGGTCAGTCACTGCTGGTCTGCGTCGGCTCGTTGCTGTTGTCGGTGGTACTGATTCTGCCATTGCTGTTTGTGGTGCATTACCACTTCCCGAAACTCGACGCCCTGATGAACATTCTGATCCTGCTGCCCTTCGCGGTGCCGCCAGTGGTGTCGTCGGTGGGGCTGTTGCAGCTCTACGGTTCTGGACCGTTCGCGATGGTGGGTACACCGTGGATTCTGATTGGCTGCTATTTCACGATTGCGCTGCCGTTCATGTACCGGGCGATCACCAACAACCTGCAAGCCATCAACCTGCGCGACCTGATGGACGCCGCACAGCTGCTCGGCGCCAGCACCTGGCAAGCGGCGTTCCTGGTGGTGCTGCCAAACCTGCGCAAGGGCTTGATGGTGGCGCTGCTGCTGTCGTTCTCGTTCCTGTTCGGGGAATTCGTGTTCGCCAACATCCTCGTCGGCACCCGCTACGAAACCCTGCAGGTCTACCTCAACAACATGCGCAACAGCAGCGGCCACTTCACCAGTGCACTGGTGATTTCCTATTTCTTCTTTGTGCTGGTTCTGACCTGGGCGGCCAATATCTTGAACAAGGACAAAAGCGAATGAGCTATGTCAGCGTCCAACATCTTCAAAAAAACTACTCGGGCACCACGGTATTCAGCGACATCAACTGCGAGATCCAGAAGGGTGAGTTCGTCACCCTGCTCGGCCCGTCAGGTTGCGGTAAATCGACACTGTTGCGTTGCATCGCCGGCCTGACCTCGGTCGATGGCGGCAAGATTTTGCTGGAGGGTCAGGACCTCGTTCCATTGAGCCCGCAGAAACGCGGGATCGGCATGGTCTTTCAGAGTTATGCACTGTTCCCGAACATGACCGTGGAACAAAACATCGCTTTCGGACTGCGAATGCAGAAGGTCAACACCGACGACAGTCAAAGGCGCGTTGCCGAAGTGCTCAAGCTGGTGGAACTGAACGACTTCGCCGCGCGGTTCCCTCATCAACTGTCTGGTGGTCAGTGCCAGCGTGTGGCCCTCGCCCGCTCGCTGGTTACGCGACCACGCCTGTTGCTGCTGGATGAACCGCTGTCGGCCCTTGACGCACGGATTCGCAAGCACTTGCGCGAACAGATCCGTCAGATCCAGCGCGAACTGGGCCTGACCACGATTTTCGTCACACACGATCAGGAAGAAGCGCTGACCATGTCTGACCGGATTTTCCTGATGAATCAGGGAAAGATCGTACAAAGCGGAGACGCCGAAACCCTGTACACCGCGCCTGTGGATGTGTTTGCCGCCGGATTTATCGGCAATTACAACTTGCTGGACGCCGACAGTGCTACAAGGTTGCTGCAACGGCCGATCAACCACCGCATAGCGATTCGCCCGGAAGCCATCGAACTGAGTCTGAACGGTCAACTGGACGCCCAGGTGCACAGCCACAGCTTGCTCGGCAACGTGATTCGTTACCGGGTCGAAGCCCGCGGCGTGGAATTGGTGGTGGATGTTCTGAACCGCTCGGCGGCCGACCTGCATCCCGATGGTCAGCGTCTGGCGCTTTCCATCGATCCAGCGGCGCTCTGTGAGGTAGCTTGAAAGCAGTTGCAAGCTTCAAGCTGTAAGCTGCAAGTAAACGACTGATTACCTCTATCCACCTTGCAGCTTGAAGCTTGCCGCTTGAAGCTGTTCTCAGGGAGAACCCACTGATGGCCCTGGCAATTTTTGATCTGGACGAAACCCTGATCCACGGCGACTGCGCCACCCTCTGGAGCGAGCAAATGGGCCGCTTGGGTTGGGTCGACCCTGAGTCGTTCATGCGGCAGAACAATGAGCTGATGGACGCTTACAGCCACGGCAAGTTGCGTATGGAAGAGTACATGGAGTTCAGCCTTGAGCCGATGATCGGCCGGACGCCTGAAGAGGTCGATCACCTGGTCGGGCCATGGGTTGAAGATTTCATCGAGCCGATCATCTTCAGCGACGCTACTAAAGCGATTGCCGCCCATCGCAAGGCTGGCGACCGGATTCTGGTGATATCCGCGTCTGGCACGCACCTGGTGCGGCCGATTGCAGATCGCCTGGGCATCGACGAGATTCTCGGCATTGAACTGGAAGTCGCGCATGGGGTGTACAGCGGCCACACCGTTGGCACGCTGACCTACCGCGAAGGCAAAATCACCCGTCTGCTGGAATGGCTGGATGCGGAAGAGGAAAACCTCGAAGGCGCGAGCTTTTATTCCGACTCACGTAACGATTTGCCGCTGCTTTTGAAGGTGGATTTCCCACACGTGGTGAACCCGGATCCGGTCCTGCTTGAGCACGCCGAAAAAGCCGGCTGGCCGATCCATATCTGGAAGTAACGCAAATCCCCTGTGGGAGCTAGCCTGCTGGCGATGAACGATGACGCGGTTCAGCTGGAAAACCGCGCCATCGTTCATCGCCAGCAGGCTAGTTCTCACAGGTTTTGTGTTGTCAGGTCAGGCTTTCGTCGATCACCAGCACCAGTTTCCCCGCCACAGTATTGCTCGCCAACTCCGCAAACGCCGCTTCGGCATCCTTGATCGGGAATGTCCTGGCCAGTTGCGGGCTCAAACGCCCCTCTGCAAACAATGGCCAGACATGCTGGCTCAGATCACTGAACAAGTCCGCCTTGAACTGCTCGTCGCGGTTGCGCAACGTCGAGCCCAGCAGTTGCACACGCTTGGCCAGCACCTGCGCCAGATCCAGTTGTGCCTCACGCCCACCCATCAGGCCGATCAGCACCCAACGTCCATCGCGGGCCAGCAGCTTCAGATTCAGCGCGGCGTAGTTGCCGCCCACTGGATCCAGGATCACATCGAACGGCCCCAGATCATTCAAACTGTCCAGGCCACCCTGGCGCACCACCCCACCCTGCGCCCCCAGTGCTTCACAGTAAGCCAAACGCTCGGCGGAACCGACGCTGACCCAGCACGGATTACCAAACGCCTTGCAGAGCTGAATGGCAGCTGAACCAATTCCACTTGCTCCGGCGTGCAGAAGAACTTTCTCACCCGGTTTGAGCGCAGCCAGCTGAAACAAATTCAGCCAAACGGTCGCATATACTTCTGGCAAGGCGGCCGCCTCGACCAGGGACAGTCCTTCGGGAACCGGCAACACATGCCGCCCGTCGACAACTACTTCTTCGGCCATTCCACCCCCGGCCAGCAAGGCGCAAACCCGATCACCGACCTGCCAGGAAGACCCCGCGCCCACCTCGCTGATCACCCCTGAACACTCAAGACCCAGTACTTGACTGGCTCCCGGCGGGGGTGGATAGAGGCCCGCTTTCTGCAACAAATCGGCACGATTAAGCCCCGCTGCCGCCACTCGGATACGAACTTGTCCTACATCGCATGTAGGACTGGGCTCTTCAAGCCACTCCACTTGACCTTCAACGCCTTGCAATGCTTTCACAGTGCCTCCATAGTGAGTCTGGACTGAGCCCGTAGCTGTAGCGCCGGGCTTTCTTGCATTATGCGACCGGTTCTCGTGGATCCGGCGACTTCAAAGACGGCCTAATATGCGTGATCAATTGTCCCCGCGTCGAATCAGCATGAAGCATTTTTTCTCTGGCTCCGCCCTTGCCCTCTGCATCGGTATCGGCCTGTTGCCGCTGTCGACCAATACGTTTGCCGCCAATAGCTGGGACAAGCTTCAGCCTGATCGTGACGAAGTAATCGCCAGTCTGAACGTAGTCGAATTGCTCAAGCGCCATCACTACAGCAAACCGCCGCTCGATGACGCGCGTTCCGTGATCATCTACGACAGTTATCTCAAGCTGCTGGACCCGTCGCGCAGCTACTTCATGGCCAGCGACATTGCCGAATTCGACAAGTGGAAAACCCAGTTTGACGATTTCCTCAAAAGCGGCGACCTGAACGCCGGGTTCACCATTTACAAGCGCTACCTGGACCGCGTCAAGGCGCGTCTGGACTTCGCCCTTGCCGAGTTGAACAAAGGCGTCGACAAGATCGACTTCACCGCCAAGGAAACCTTGCTGATCGACCGCAAGGACGCACCTTGGCTCAAATCCACTGCCGAACTCAACGACCTGTGGCGCAAACGCGTCAAGGACGAAGTGCTGCGGCAGAAGATTGCGGGCAAGGACTCCAAGCAGATTCAGGAAACCTTGATCAAGCGCTACAAGAACCAGTTGGCGCGCCTGGACCAGACCCGTGCGGAAGACATCTTCCAGGCGTACATCAACACCTTCGCCATGTCCTACGACCCGCACACCAACTATCTGTCACCGGATAATGCGGAAAACTTCGACATCAACATGAGTCTGTCCCTGGAGGGCATCGGCGCCGTGTTGCAGAGCGACAACGACCAGGTAAAGGTCGTGCGTCTGGTGCCTGCCGGCCCGGCCGACAAGACCAAAATGGTTGCCCCTGCCGACAAGATCATCGGTGTTGCCCAAGGCAATAAAGAGATGGTCGACGTGGTCGGCTGGCGCCTGGACGAAGTGGTCAAACTGATCCGCGGTCCGAAAGGCACCGTCGTGCGCCTGGAAGTCATTCCGGCCAGCAATGCGCCCAACGACCAGACCAGCAAAATCGTGCCGATCACCCGCGAAGCGGTGAAGCTTGAAGATCAGGCGGTGAAGAAGTCGGTCCTCAACCTGAAACAGGATGGCAAGGACTACAAGCTCGGCGTCATCGAGATTCCGGCTTTCTACCTCGACTTCAAAGCTTTCCGTGCTGGCGATCCGGACTACAAGAGCACCACACGCGACGTCAAGAAACTGCTGACCGAGTTGCAGAAAGACAAGGTCGACGGCGTAGTTATCGACCTGCGCAACAACGGCGGCGGTTCCTTGCAGGAAGCCACCGAGCTGACCAGTCTGTTCATCGACAAGGGGCCTACGGTTCTGGTGCGTAACGCCGATGGCCGGGTCGATGTGCTGGAAGATGAAAACCCGGGCGCCTTCTACAAGGGCCCGATGGTGTTGTTGGTCAACCGCTTGTCCGCCTCGGCATCGGAAATTTTTGCCGGCGCCATGCAGGATTACCACCGCGCGCTGATCATCGGTGGCCAGACCTTCGGCAAAGGCACCGTGCAGACCATTCAGCCGCTGAACCATGGCGAGCTGAAACTGACCCTGGCCAAGTTCTACCGGGTTTCCGGCCAGAGCACCCAGCATCAGGGCGTCCTGCCAGACATCGATTACCCGTCCCTCATCGACACCAAGGAAATCGGTGAAAGCGCCCTGCCGGAAGCCATGCCGTGGGACACCATCAAGCCGGCCATCAAGCCTGCGGTTGATCCATACAAGCCGTACATCACACAGCTCAAGTCCGAGCATGACGCACGCTCGGCCAAAGACGCGGAGTTCGTGTTCATCCGCGACAAGCTGGCCCTGGCGCAGAAGCTGATGGATGAGAAAACCGTCAGCCTCAACGAAGTCGAACGTCGGGCGCAGCACACCGACATCGAAGCCAAACAGTTGGCGATGGAAAACATCCGTCGCAAGGCCAAAGGCGAAGAACCGCTCAAAGAGCTGAAGAAAGAAGACGAAGACGCCATCGCGGCCGAGCCGGACAAGACCAAGCCAGAAGACGACGCTTACCTGAGCGAGGCTGGTCGAATTCTGCTGGACTACCTGAAACTCAATACTGCGGTTGCCAAGCACTAAGACGATGGCGATTTAATGCTGGCGCTCCCCGGAGCGTCATCACTCTGTCGTGAAATAAGGGACTGGGAGCACCTCTTCAACAAGAGTTTGCTCCCAGTCCTTTTTTATTGCCTAGATATTGTGATCGTTCCCACGCTCCGCGTGGGAATGCCTCCAGGGACGCTCCGCGTTCCAGCTACAGCGCCGGCATCGCGCCGGGCACCCCTGTGACGCAGAGCGTCACGGGCTGCATTCCCACGCGGAGCGTGGGAACGATCTTTCAGCGGCGTTACTCCGAAGCCTGAGCCCGCAACCGCCGCCCGAGCACATCCAGCACATCACACCCATCGCGCAACGGAATGGTGCACAGCAACGCAAAATCACTAAGAATGAACGACTCACACTCAACCGAACCGCGCATCGACATGTTCTCCAGCACCTGCGTGACGGCGCGAATTCGATAGTTGGCGGCGTCGTATAAAACATCGAGCGGCGCGTGGGTATCGACGAACAGCGTGGGCATGTCGGTGCAGTTGCTGGTGAGAGCCATGAAACGGTTTTTGGGGTGAGGGATTGGTTTTTCGTAGGGGGGATCGGGGTGAAGGGTATTCATCAATTTGAGTCCTAACGTATGGATTGAAGCCGCCAGAAATCACTTCCACGCGAATAGGTGGCGGCTGTACGCAGGTGTGGAAGACCGGGACGTTAGGCACCCGGCGCACTCGAAAGCGCCCCGCGCACAGCCACCATAAAATACAGACGATAAAAAGCGCCGAACTGGTGGCGCTTGATGCGCCTAACGATAGAAGGGCTTCCACACCCTGTCACTGAATTTGCAGCGACAGGTGAAAGACTATCGATGTGATCCGAGTTGCACCAGTTCATGGAAACCGCTAGGAGTTGAAGGAAATTTCCGATGAGTTTGCCCAGAAATTTCGCTGCCTTCCACTCATCAAAAACGTTCAAGTCGTTTGGCCAACCTGCTCGCAATATGACGCAACCAAGCTTGCCCTGACTCCCACTCCTTCCAATAGCAGTAGTAACAACTCAGCTCTTTCAACAGATACTCTCGCAGCACCAACTCATCTTTTTCCTGATCAAGCAGTGCGTTGAGTTCTTTTCGGACCACCATTAAATCGTCGATATGAGACTCGGTTAAAAAGGAATCGAGCACCTGCTCCGCAGTATCGTGCTCAACCAACCAGTCTTGATGAAAGTACGCACCAAAAAAATCGTGCAACTCGGGAAACTCTCTGTTCATAGCTCTGGAAATCCTGTCAGCAAGAAATATCCCTCATGACGTCGGGCATCCTTTATCAATACCAACAGCACCTTCGAGGCAGGTATATATTCAGTACCACCGTTGGGCAAACTTATGCCTACAGGATGATCGAATTTATGCGTGATAGTCGTCTTACCCTTCGTACTTTTCAGAAATTTGTCTACACGCTTTTTATTTTCAGCTAACACCCTAGCGACAACCGATTCCGCGCTAGTTCTATCCGGAAATGTTGAAGCTGCGGGAATAGTTGGCTCTGCCTCTAGTCTTTGAGCTAACTGCAAATTCGTTCTCCCAATATGCTTGGCAATAAGATGTCCCCCCTGCGCCTCATGCGCAGCCAAACCTCCACCTGGAACAATTTCGCTGTACGGTCCATCAGCATCCATATCTCCGGGACACTGGTTGCATGCCAACCCCAACGGATCAACCCACCCCGTCGGATTCGGCGTGTACTGGTACAGATTCAACCCACCCGCCAACTTGATCGGATCAGGTGTCAGGTACCGGCCAACCTGCGGATCATAGTACCGATGCCGGTTGTAGTGCAGACCGCTCTCGGTGTCGAAGTATTGTATGCGATCCATAAACCCCACCTTCTAAGAAGTGGGCTTTATGTTTACCGTGGCATCTCTGGCGAGCAGTTCCATGGCAGCAAGGCTTCGTAGT